>JBEITC010000016.1:0-22615 GCA_040375075.1 Planctomycetota bacterium
CCGGAGCCGGAGCCGGAGCCCGCGACGACGCCTGCGCTTGACGTCGACCCGATCGCGTTCGTGCCCCCGCGGCTGCAGTTCCCGGCGCGCACGGCGTCCGTGTCCGGCACGGCGCTCGCCGCGCAGTGGGGCTCGCTGCCGCTCAGCGAGCGCGAGAAGCGCGTCAAGGCGCAGTTCGCGGCCGGCAACGTGCCCGCCCGGCTCGCCACGCTCGCGCCGGTGACCGTCTCCGAGGAGATCGACGGCGAGTGGCGGACGATCACCGTCTGGTGCGCGCCGGACTACTTCGCCATCGGCAGCGACGAGGACGACGTGCGCATGCCGCTGTCGCCGCAGACGGCGCAGTGGCTGTGCGACCAGCTCGACTGCGTGCTGCCGACGCCGCGCCTCGTCGACCGGATCTGGCTGCAGGCGAAGGCGAAGGTCACGCCGCAGCCGATCAGCCCCAAGCAGCACGACATCGCTTCGCTGCAGATCTTCGCCGTGCACGACCGCATGGTCGACGCGCAGACCTGCCGCGAACTGCCGGACACGCTCGTCGCCGGCCACAAGAAGGACGTCGTGCTGTCGACGCTGCTGCAGGCCTGGCCCGACCGCGTGGTGATCTACGGTTGGCACCGCCGCGACGGCATGGCCATCCAGCCGAAGTCGAAGGCGCACACCACCTCGCACGTCGACTACAGCCACGGCGTGCGCCTGATCGCGCGCGCAGCGCTGCTCGATGGCCGGATGACGACCATCGAGGCCGTGCTCGCCGACCCCAAGCTGTGCGCGCTGCTCAGCGACGAAGGGCCGCTGCCCGCCGCGCGCTACCCGTTCCCACCGGCGGCCGGCGGCGCGCCCGCCGGTCGCTGACCGCGCAGCAGGCGCACGGCCAGCGCCGCGCCGACGACGTTGAGCGCGCAGTCGCGCAGCGCGTCGAAGCCGTCGCGCGCGCCATCGGGCCAGACCCACTGGCCGAGCTCGTGCAGCAGCGTGATCGCGAGCGGCACGCCGAGCGCGATGCGCAGCAGGCCGTCGCGGTGCGCGCCGTCGGGATGGCGGCTGACGCCGAGCATCAGGCCGGTCGCCAACGTCGTCGCCAGCAGGCCGCCGGAGTGCATCGCCCAATCGCGCATCGTCTGCTGGAGCGGCCAGGGCCACGCCTGGAAGTGCGTCGCCAGAGTCAGCGCGCCGGCCGCGGCCATCGCCGCGAGGCAGGCGAGCAGCCGCGCGCGCGACATCCCGGGACCGCGCGGCGCGCGCCTTTGCGCAGGCGACGGCGACGCCGCGGCGGGATGGACTGCGGCCATCGCGGCGCTCAGCGCACGTACTTGTAGGAGCCGCCGTTCTCGGCGGCGAGGCGCTTGAGCAACGGGCTGTCGATGCCGATGCCGATGCAGTGGATGACGAGCTGCCGCGTGCGGTTCCAGCGCCGCACCTCCTCGGCGATGCCGTCGACGTCCTTCACGCGGCCGGCGGACGGATCGCCGTCGGTCAGCAGGTAGATCGTGTCGACGTCCGGGTCGGCGAACGCGCGCTCGATGGTGTCGAAGATGTTGGTGCTGCCGACCATGTTGAACTTGCGCACCTTCTCGAGCAGCTCGTCGCGGTTGTCGTTGTTCAGCGGCCGCAGCTCGCCCCAGAGCGGGTGCACCTCGCTGCCGTAGCTGATGACGTTGACGCGGTGCTCGGCCGGCAGCGCCTGCACGACGCGCGCGAGCTGCGCCTTCGCCTCGTCGAGGCGCGTGCGCTTCTGGTCGGTGCCGATCTTCGCGTCCATCGAGCCGCTGCGGTCGACGAGGAACGCGATGCGGTTGCTGACGACGGGGATGTCGTGGTACGCGATCGTCTTGCCGCCGCCGGACGTGCCGCCGGCCTTGATGGTGTCGGCGTGCGGCAGCGCGAAGCCCAGGCCGTTCTTCTGCCACCACCCGTCCCACTCCTTCTTGCTGAAGCAGCGGGTCGCGGTGTGCGCGAACAGCGCCTGGTCGAGTTCGGCGCCGAGCCGTCCGTCCTCCTTGCCGTAGCGGCCGATCAGCAGCGGGATCGAGGCGGCGTCGCGGTGCTTGGTCAGGTAGCGGAAGGCCAGCGACCGGGCCTCCCACTGCTTGTGCCCGACGCAGGCCTGGGCGGCCTCGATGCCGGCGTCGGAGCCGAGCTCCAGCAGCAGCTGCAGGCCGAGGAGCCGATCTTCCAAGTCCTTGCCAGAAGCCAACTTGGCGAGGTCATCCCGCCACGAAGGGTCCTTGGCCAGGATCTCGTGCAGGTTGGCGGCCAGCTCGATCGCGCGCTTCTTGCCAGCGCGCAGGTCGGCGCGGATGCGGTCGACGAGCGGCTTCACCGCCTCGGGCGGAGCGGCCATCAGCAGCAGGCGCGCCGCCTCGCGGGCCGCGGGCGAGCCCTCGTCGAGGCCCTTGGCGACGAGGAACTTGAGCAGCGCCGGATCCCCAGCGGCCGCGGGCGCGGCGGCCTTCAACGCCTTGCGCACGGCGTCGCCGCCGATGCTGCCATAGCGCACGAGCACCGGGTACAGCTCGTCGTCGCGGCAGCGGACCAGACCGCCGATCAGCTCGGCGGCGACGGTCGGCCGCGGGTCGCCGACGATGCGCTCGAGCACGTCGATGGCGAGGCCCTTGGCGCCGTCGTGCTCCTCGACGCACAGCTGGCGCCATGCCACCGCCGCGGTCTCGAGGTCGCCTTCGCCGCGCACCAGCTGCACGCGCGCGGCGCTGACCGGCGGGACGCCGCGCACCGCCTCCATCTGGCGCAGCAGCCGCAGTCGATCGGGCATCGGGCCCTTCAACAGCAGCGGCGCCAGGCCGCGGGCGGCGCGGTCGCTCTTGCCCTGCACCAGCGCCACCACGATCGCGTCGCGCTGCGGCGCGGGCAGCTGCTCGGGCGGCAGGCCGACGCGCTCGATCAGGTCGTCCATCGGCCGGTCGCCCAGCCGCGCGATCGCGCCGGCGGCGGCGATGCGCGCCGGGATCGGCGCCTTCTCGCGCTCCAGCACGGCGGTCAGGTCGGACCGCAGCGCCGGCCGCGCGACCTTGCCGATCGCCTCGACGACGAACACCAGGAAGCCGCCGTCGCCGGCGGCGACCAGCTCCTTCTGCAGGAACTCGCTCGCGGCCGGGTGGTCGATCTCGCCGAGCCAGACGATCGCCTTCTGCCGCTGCACCGCCTTCTTCGCGTCGCCCTTCAGCGCCTGGAAGTCGGCGATCGCCTTGTTGGCCTTCTCGGCCGGGTCCTGCACGAGGTCGAGCACCTGGGCCGGCGCGAACGCGGCGGCCAGGGCGGCGAGCAGGCAGGAGAGGGCGGTGTGGCGGAGGGACACGGGGCCGATCGAGGCCCCCCGTTGTAGCCGTCGCCAGGGCCGGGAGAAGGCCCGGAGGCCGTTCCGGCGCGTCTGCGGGCGCGCGGGGCTGCGATCAGACCGACTTGAAGCCGCGATCGAGCATCGCGCGCGCGGCCGACTCGATCGCCGCCGGGCTGTCGAGCGCGCCACCGAGGAGCCTCATCTTCGCCGCGGCGACGATCTGCTCGCGGTCGCCGCCGGCGCCGCGGGCGCGCTCGGCGAGGCCTTCGACGGCCGCCGCGCTGGCGCGGCTCGCGCTGCTGATCTGCGCGCTGTCCCGCGTCGCGGCGGGGATCAGCACATCACGCTGCGCCTCGGCCTTCTTCGACCGGTCGCTGGCGCGTTCGACGCTGCCCTGACTGCCTACGGTGCGGATGTCCATCAGTGCCTCTTGCGGGTTGGTGCCTGGATCATCGGCAGAAGCCGTCTCCGCTTGAGAGGCAGGGCGAGAAATCCCGCCTTTTCGCCGAAATCCCGCTGCCATCGGCAGTGGCAACTCATGCCGGGTGGCAGTTCCTGCCGATAGCCCGCCGGCAGGTCCTGCCGACCAGCTCCTGCGTGCCCCCGGCCGAGACGGCGCCGCCCCTGGCGGAACCGGATCCCGGACGGATGGCACGCGCGGTGCTCCCGTCGGGCAGGACAGAGGATCGAAGTCATGTTGACCAGCATCCACGGACGGATCGAAGCGGACCCGATGGCGTTCCCCCAGGCGGCCAACCCGGCCGACGCGGGCGACGCGTTCGCGGCCGTGCTCGACGCGGCGATCGACGGCGAGCAGACGCGCGAGCGCGTCGACGCGCGCCACGTCGAGGACCGCCGCGTCGACGACGTCGACGCCGACGCGGAGACCGAGGCCGACGAGATCCCGGCGACGACGGGCGACGAGCTGCCGCGCGAAGAGCAGGGCGAGTTCGCCACGCTGCCGACCGACGCGCAAGCCCTCGCGGCTGGCGAGCACGCGGCCGCGATGCACGCGCAGGAAGACGGCAACGTCGCCGACGCGAGCCTGGCGGACGGGTCGACGACCGCGCGCCGCGACGCCGGCAATACGACGGCCGCCGAGCCGGTCCGCCCGGCGGGCAAGCCGTCGGTCGAGCCGCTGCTGGCCGCGACGCTCAATCCGATGACCGCCCAAGCTCCTGCCGCGGCGCCCGTCGCCGCCGGCAAGGAGAACAACGTCGGCGCGATCGGCGCCGCCCGCGGCGTCGCTGCCGCGGCCCCCGGCCCCGCCGCCCCGCTGGCGCGCCCGAACGCGCCGCTGGCGACGCCGGCGACCGCCGGTTCGCTGCGCACGAACAACGCCGCGAGCGCGGAGCTGATCGAGCAGGCGCGCGACTCGGTGTTCAAGCAGATCCTGGTCAAGCTGACCGGCGAAGGCGGCGAGATGCGGCTCAAGCTGCAGCCCGCCGACCTCGGCGAGCTCGACCTGCG
This sequence comes from Planctomycetota bacterium, assembly GCA_040375075.1. GTDB lineage: Bacteria > Planctomycetota > UBA1135 > UBA1135 > UBA2386 > UBA2386. Next base: position 4,769 of record JBEITC010000016.1, read on the forward strand.
GCTGGTCATGGACCAGTCCAATCGCCTCAACCTGACGATCGCGGCGGAGCGCCAGGACATGGCGCACCTGCTGCAGCGCCACCTCGACGAGCTGAAGCAGTCCCTGCAGCAGGCCGGCCTCGAGGTCGCCGGCGCGCAGGTGCAGACGCGCGGCGAGTTCGAGCGCGAGCAGCGCCAGCGCGACGCGGAGCCGAAGGGCGCCGCCATCGCCGCGGAGCAGGACAACCAACCGACCACCGGCCGCCGGCGCGGATTCATCAGCGCCAACGGCCTCGACTTCTGGGCCTGAAGGAACACGTCATGACCACGACCGGCATCAACTCCCTCTCGAGCAGCAACGGCAACGCCGTCATGGGCACGCGCGCAGCGACCATGGGCGACAACCAGTTCCTGACGCTGCTGACGACCCAGCTGCGCAACCAGACGCCGCTGGAGCCCGTCGACAACGAGAGCTTCATGAACCAGATGGCGAGCTACACCACGATGCAGGAGCAGCGCGACCTCAACGGCAACCTGCTCAAGCTGCTCGACTACCAGGGCGTGCTCGCGCGCATGCAGGGCCTCAGCCAGGGCAGCGCGCTGCTCGGCAAGGAAGTCAGCTACGCCGGCGAGGGCGGCACCGAGGCCCGCGGCAAGGTCGAGTCGGTGTTCGTCGCCGACTCGGGCGACGTCAAGCTGAAGCTCGAGGGCGGCAAGGAGATCGACCTGCGCGCGGTGCTCGGCATCCGCGACCTGGCGAACCCGTCGTCCAACGGCGGCAACACGACCAACACGAACACGTCGAACGGCGGGGCCAACAACAACGCGTCGAACACGAACGGCGGCTCGTCGACGAACGGCGGCTCGACGTCGACCGGCGGCACGAACGGCTCCACCACGACGGGCGGCACGGGCACGGGCACGGGCACGGGCACGACGGGCTCGGGCTCGAACCCGACCGCCGCGGTCGCCGAGGCCGTCGACGCGGTGCAGAACGTCGCCGGGTCCTTCGCGGGCAACTGATCCGACCCCGCAACCAGCGCCAACAACCAGGAGCACGAACCATGGTCAGCACCTCGCTCTACACCGGCCTGTCGGGCCTCCGGGTCCACCAGACCTACATCGACGTCATCGGCAACAACCTCGCCAACGTCAGCACGCCCGGCTTCCGCGGTTCGCGCGCCACGTTCAGCGACATCATGAGCTTCAACGTCCGCTCGGGCAGCGCCCCGAACGGCACGTTCGGCGGCCAGAACCCGATGCAGATCGGCGCCGGCGCGCTGATGGCCACGGTCGACACGAACACCAACCAGGGCACGCTGCAGGACACGGGCCGCTCGCTCGACCTCGCGCTGCAGGGCCGCGGCTTCTTCACGCTGACCGACGGCAACCAGTCCTACTACAGCCGCGTCGGCAGCTTCGGCATCGACGGCAACCGCAACCTCGTCGACCTGCGCAACGGCATGCGCGTCGTCGACAGCGCCGGCGCTGCGATCTCGGTGCCGGCCAGCGGCACGCTGCCGGCGCAGCAGACGTCGCAGATCCAGTTCCAGGGCAACCTGCCGGCGACCGTCAGCGGCCCGCTGGCCGAGGTGGTCGAGGCCGCCAACGGCCTGAAGGCCGGCAATCCCGCCGCCAAGACCGCGACCGCCGCGGGCGCCTCGGCGCCGCAGTTCGACCTCACGTCGTTCGCCGGCAAGAGCGTGCTCGTGTCGGTCAACGGCGGCGCGCAGCAGACGGTGACCTTCCCGTCGGCGACGTTCGGCGCCGGCCCGGTGCCGGCCTCGACGGTCGCCGCGGCCTTCTCGGTCGCCGGCCTGCAGGTCACCGCCGACGACACGGCGGGCACGATCCAGTTCGACACCGTGCGCCTGGGCGCCGCCTCGTCGCTGAAGTTCGACGACGGCCCGCAGGCCAACGGCCTGCTGCAGGCGATGGGCCTCAACGCCCAGCTCGTCAGCGGCACGGAGACGACGGCCACCGGCACGACCGACATCGGCCGCATGACCGCGCGCATCGCCGGCTACGTGCCGGGCGACCAGATCACCGTGCGCGGCACCAATCCGGACGGCACGGCCTTCTCGGACACGTTCGTCTACGGCGCCGCCAACGACGGCACCACGCTCGACGACCTGCTGACCTTCGTCAACGCGACGATCGACCCCGACCAGGCGACCGCCGAGCTGACGGCCGACGGCAAGATCCGCCTCAGCGCCGACGAGAAGGGCGAGGCCGAGCTCAGCCTGTTCCTCGGCGACGTCAGCGGCAACGCCGGCAGTGCCAGCTGGTCCAACTTCATCGTCTCGCAGCAGGGCACGGGCCCGGACACCGCGACCACGTCGATCGACGTCGTCGACGCGATGGGCCGCACGCATCCGGTCACGCTCACGTTCACGCGCTCGGCCACCGACCCCCAGGTGTGGGACATGGTCGCGACCACCGAGGAGCAGGACAGCCAGATCACGCAGGACTCGATCGGGCAGATCCGCTTCAACGACAACGGCTCGTTCAACGTGATCGGCGGCGGCACCAACTCGCTGCAGTTCCAGTGGGACGGCATCACCGAGCGCCAGGACGTGCAGATCGACCTCGGCACCTCGGGCGCCTTCGACGGCGTCGCGCTGCTCGGCAGCTCGCCCACCATCGCGGCCGTCGACCAGGACGGCTACCAGTCGGGCACGCTGCTCAACGTCGGCTTCGACGCCGAGGGGCGCCTGGTCGGCTACTACAGCAACGGCCAGAACGAGGAGATCGCGCGCCTGCGCATCACCATGTTCAGCAACGAGGCCGGCCTGCAGCGCGTCGGCGACACGATGTTCGTCGCCTCGCCGAACTCGGACGACCCGATCGCTACGGTCGCCAACGCCGGCGGCGCCGGCATGGTCCGCGCCGGCACGCTCGAGAACAGCAACGTCGACATCTCGCGCGAGTTCGTCAACCTGATCGAGGCCCAGCGCGGCTTCCAGGCCAACTCGCGCGTCATCACGACGACCGACGAGATCCTGGCCGAGCTCATGAACATCGTGAGGTGATCATGGGCAACTACGGAGAAACCGCGCTGGTCCGGGGACTGTCGTTCCTCGCCGAGAAGCAGGCGTCGATCGCCAACAACCTGGCGAACGTCGACACCGCGAGCTTCAAGCGCCGCATCGGCGTCGCCGCGCCGCAGCAGGGCTTCGACTCCCTGCTCGATCGCGAGCTCGACGCCGTCTCGTACACGGAGCGCACCGACCGCCAGGCCGGCGTCGTGCGCGAGACCGGCAACCTCATGGACGTGTCGCTGGCCCAGGGCCAGTGGCTGCGCGTCGAGGGCGCCGGCGGCAAGCAGATGTTCACGCGGAGCGGCGAGCTGCGCATCGGCGACAACGGCTACCTGCTGACGCGCGACGGCCTGAACGTGCTCGACATGAACGGCCAGCCGATCTCGCTCGGCAACGCCGAGACCGTGCCGTCGGAGATCCGCATCTCGCCGAACGGGACCATCAGCAATCCGGTCACCGGCCAGACCTGGGGCCCGCTCGCGGTGGTGTCCTTCCCCGAAGAGGAGGCGCTCGCGCCGGTCGGCAAGGGCCTCTACCGCGACACCAAGGACCAACCGACCAAGCAGGCCGCCGACGGCGTCCAGCAGGGTTATCTCGAGGGCAGCAACGTCGACAGCCTGCAAGAGCTCGTCGCGATGATCACCGTCGAGCGCAGCTTCGCCGCGACGCAGAAGGCCCTGACGGGCATCGGTCGCATCCAGGACAACCTGATCACCAACATCCTGAGGTAAGGAACATGCTCAAGAGCCTCTACACCACCGCCACGGGCATGCGCGCCCAGCAGACCATGGTCGACATGATCGCGAACAACATCGCGAACGTGAACACGACCGGGTTCAAGAAGTCGCAGGCCTCGTTCGAGGACCTGCTGTACGTCACCCCGCAGTCGCCCGGCCTCGCCCGCGGCACCGGCGCCGACGCCGTGCCGATCGGCACGCAGATCGGCTCGGGCACGCGCCTCAACGGCACGACCAAGGTCTACTCGACCGGCACGCTCGAGGGCACCGACCGCCCGCTCGACGTGGCGATCGACGGCGACGGCTTCTTCCAGGTGCAGATGCCGGACGGCTCGTTCGCGTACACGCGCGACGGCAACTTCCAGGTCAACGCCGTCGGCAAGCTGGTCACCGGCAACGGCAACGTGCTGGTGCCCGAGATCACGCTGCCGCAGGACGTGATGGAGGTGTCGATCGACCCCGAGGGCCGCGTCAACGTGCGCACGGCCGGCAGCCCGGAGACGACGACGCAGCTCGGCCAGCTGCAGATGCACCGCTTCGTCAACCCGAGCGGCATGCTCGCGGTCGGCAGCAACACGCTGCGTCCGACCGAGGCGTCGGGCCAGCCGATCACCGCCAACCCGGGCCAGAACGGCATCGGCTCGCTGCGTTCGGGCTTCCTCGAGCGCAGCAACGTCCAGATCGTCAACGAGCTGGTCAACCTGATCGTCGCGCAGCGCGCCTACGAGGTGAACAGCCGCGCGATCCAGGCCAGCGACCAGATGCTGTCGACGGCGACCAACGTCGGCCGTTGATCGACGGCGCCCCCACGCCACGAACCACCCCCCAAGGATCGAAGGAAGGAGGAACAGGACCATGAAGCTGCTCGCGTTCCTGTGCATGTTCGCCGCCGCGACCGGCGGCGGCGACGAGAAGGGCAAGGCCGTGACCTCGGTCAAGCTGCGCCCCACCGCGTCCATCCGCGGCCTCGACGTCAACCTCGGCGAGCTCTGCGAGCTGCCGGGCGACGCCGCCGGCGCCGCGATCGCCCGCATCCGCTTCGGCCGCGCGCCCAACCAGGGCTTCGCCCGCACGGTCTCGCGCGCCGACATCGTGCAGTCGCTCGCCGCCGCCGGCGTCGACCTCGCGACCGTCAAGGTCGAGGGCGCCGACGAAGCCGTCCTGCAGGCGGTCTACGTCGAGATCAGCGCCGAAGAGGTGATGGAGGCCGCCGGCACGGCGCTGCAGGCGCAGCTGGCCGTCGAGGGCGGCGACGTCGAGTTCGACGCGCCCAACAAGGCGCGCTTCCTGCACGCCCCGCCCGGCCGCCAGAGCCAGGAGCTCAGCGCCCGGCTGCGCGGCCTGCGCACCGGCCTCAACACCGCGGTCGTCGAGGTCGACGTGCTCGTCGACGGGACGTCGTTCCGCAAGATCCCGGTGACCTTCAAGCTGCAGCGCTTCCAGCAGGTGCTGAAGACGCTCGGCGCGGTGCGCGCCGGCGCGCCGCTCGGCCCGGAGACGCTCGCGCTCGTGCGCGAGCCGATGGACCAGCAGACCGCGCTCTACCTCGATCGCATGGACCTCGTCGAGGGCCTGATCGCGGCGCGCAACCTGCAGCCCAACCAGCGCCTCACCATCGGCGACTGCGCGCAGCCGGCGGTGATCCAGCGCGGCGACCTCGTGACCGTCGTGCTGACCCGCGGCCGCGTCAAGGTGACCGCCAAGGCGCTCGCCAACCACGACGCGCCGCTCGGCGGCCGCATCACGCTGACCAACGTCCAATCCCGCGCGACCCTCACCGGCATCGTCCAGGGGCAGGGCCTCGTGGTGGTGCCGCAATGACCACGACCATGAACGCCATCCGCAGCCTCTGCCTGCTCGCCGTCCTGGCCGCGCCCGTCGCGGCGCAGAACCCGTACGTGCGCGCCGGCGCCAACCTCGGCGTCGTCGCCGACCTCCGTGCCCGCAACGTCGGCGACATCCTGACGGTCGTCGTGCAGGAACAGCACAGCGTCAGCAACCAGGACAAGGTCGAGCGCCGCAACGACACGTCGCTCGCCGCGCGCCTGGAGGCCTACTCGCTGAGCGAGGACACCTTCAAGGCGAGCGGCCTGCCGCGCATCGACATCCGCAAGGAGAGCGACTTCCTCGGCGAGTCGAAGCAGAACTCGGGCAGCACGGTCCGCGCCAGCGTCGCGGTCGTCGTCATCGACGTGCAGCCCAACGGCAACCTCGTGATCGCCGGCGCGCGCACCGTCACCGTCAACGACGAGACCCGCACGCTCCGCATCAGCGGCCTCGTGCGCGCCCTCGACGTGACGCCGAACAACACGGTCGGCAGCGCCCAGGTCGCGGACGCGCGCATCGCCATCCTCGGCGAGGGCGGCGGCACGCGGCAGATCACGCGTGGCCCGGTCGGCCAGCTCTTCGACACCCTGGTCTGGGCCTGCTGGCCCTTCTGAGGCATCCCATGCGCACCCTCTTCACCGTCCTCGCGTTCGCCTCGGCGCTGCTGGCCCAGCAGCCGGCCGCCGGCGCCAATGCCGCCAACCCCGCGCCCGCGCGCGGCGCCGCGCAGGGCGCTGCCACCGCCGCCGGCCAGCAAGGCCAGCCGGGCGAGGTCACCGTCAAGCCGATCCAGCGCCAGGAGATCGCCGTCCGCCAGGCCAGCGACGGCGAGACGATCCTGTCGCCGCGCATCCGCAGCGTCACGCGCCTGCACAACAGCATGCCGCACCAGCTGGTCGGCATCGGCGTGGTCACCGGCCTCGCCAAGACCGGCTCGAGCGACCGCGGCACGCGCCAGGCGATCCTCAACGTGATCCGCCAGCTCGGCCTCAACCTGACGATCGGCGACGTCGTCGGCGGCTCGACGGCGCTCGTCAGCATCAGCTGCGCGCTGCCGCCGTTCGCCAAGCAGGGCCAGATCCTCGACGTCAAGGTCGAGGCGATCAGCGACTGCTCGTCGCTGCGCGGCGGCGAACTGCTGCGCGCCGAGCTCAAGGGCGTCGACGGCCAGACCTACATCGTCGCCCAGGGCGGCCTCGTCGTCGCCGGCTTCGGCGCCGAGGGCAGCGCCGCGTCGCTCAAGAACAACCCGAGCCTCACCGGCTGGGTCACCAACGGCGGCGTCGTCATCCGCGAGGAGAACACGCAGTTCTACAGCGAGTCGGGCGCCCTCGAGCTGCAGGTGCTCAATCCGAGCCCTTTCAACGCCATGTCGATCGCCAACGGCGTGACGACGGCGCTGGAAGGCCTGCAGGTCAAGGTCTCGGCCGTCGACCCCGGGCTCGTGCGCATCGAGCTGCCGGAGGCCGACCGCACCAACGAGAACGCCATCCGCCTGCTCAACCTGGTCGGCGCCACGCGCGTCCAGGTCGAGAACCCGGCCAAGGTCATGATCGACCAGGCCAGCGGCACGGTGCTCGCCGGCGAGGGCGTGCTGATCAGCCCGTGCGTCGTCGGCCTGTCCGACCTGACGATCACCATCGTCGAGGAGGAGCAGGTCTCGCAGCCGATGCCGTTCGCGCAGGGCCAGACCGAGAAGGTCGCCCGCACGCGCATCGAGGCGGCGCAGACGCACACGGAGCTCAAGAAGATGGGCGGCGGCGCCACCGTCTCCGACCTGCTGACCAACCTGAAGACGCTCGGCCTGACGCCGGCGCAGCTGATCCAGGTGTTCCAGGTGCTCGAACAGGGCGGCTTCCTGCACGCCACGCTGGAGGTGCGCTGATGGACGTCTCGCGCATCAATCGCATGACCAACGGCCCGCAGGTCGACCCCGAGCGCGCGCGCGCCGAGAAGACGGCCATGCAGTTCGAGCAGATCTTCGTCCGCTCGATGGTGCAGACGCTGCGCTCCAGCGCGTCGATCGGCGGCGAGGGCGGCGGCATGTTCGGCGACGGCCCGGGCGCGGACACGTTCGCGGACTGGTTCGACCAGAACCTGTCGGAGCGCATCTCGAGCACGAGCAAGATCGGCATCAAGGACAAGCTGCTGGCCGACCTCGAGCGTCACGGCCAGATCCCGCAGGACCTCGACCTGAAGGCCCAGGCGGCCCGCAAGGCCGCCGAGTCCGCCAGTCTGCGCGCCACGGACGCCAAGGGAGGCTGCAATGTCGTTCTCTGAGGACTGTCGACTTCTGCAACAGTCGTTCGAGCGCTCCGAAGGACTGCTCGGCCGGCTGCTGACCGGGCTGCAGGCCCGCCGTCAGTCGTGGGTCTCCGCCCGCGCGAGCAAGCTCGCGCCGGAGCCCGAGTTGGAGCAGGTCGGCCAGGAGCTGGTGCGCGAGGAGACCCGCCGCGACGAGCTGGTCGCCCGCATCCGCCAGGCCCTGCCAGCGCCGCTGGGCAACGCCCCCGGCACCCTGCACGTCAACGTCACCAAGATCGCGGGCGCCCTGCCTGCCGCCGAGTCACGCAGCCTGCGCGATGCGGCGGACCGGGTCACGAAGCTCGCAAGGTCGGTGCGAACGGAAGTAACGCTCGGGCAGCGTCTCGTCCGATATGCCCAGGACGCGCTGCGCGTGCCGGCCCCCGCCGGTCGCGCGAACGTCCCGGGATACGACCGGTCGGCGCGCGTGCTGCACGCCGGCAACGCCGCCGGCGCGCTGCTCGACGGCAAGGCGTGAAGTAGTCGGCGACAGGACAGGCAAAGGAGAACCCCCATGACCTTCGGCTTCGGACTCGACGCAGGCCTGCGCGCGCTGCAAGCAGCGCGCTACGGCATGCAGACGGCCGGCAACAACGTCGCCAACGCCAACACGGCGGGCTACACGCGTCAGCGGGTCGATCTCGCCGCCGCGTACCCGTTCGGCGTCGGCGGTTCCATGCAGGTCGGCGCCGGCGTCGACATCCGCGGCATCACCCGCCTCGGCGACGAAGGCATCGAGCGCCGGATCCAGCTGCAGATGGGCATGGTCGGCGCCGCCGAGGTCGACCTGTCCCGCATGCGCGAGATCGAGGGAATCCTCGGCGATCCCGAGGGCGGCTTGAGCGCTTCGTTGACGGATCTCTTCGGCGCGCTCGACCAGTTGCGCACCGATCCGGGCGACCGCGCGCTGCGCGGCGGCCTCGTGCAGGCCGGCGGCGCGCTGAGCCAGGAGTTCCGCATGATGGCCTCGCGCCTCGGCGACCTCTCGGGCACGACGTTCGACGAGGTCCGCGGGCTCGTGCGCCAGGTCAACGACCGCGCCGGCGTGATCGCTTCGCTCAACCAGCAGATCACCGCGGCCGAGGCGACGGGCGCCACCGCCAACGACCTGCGCGACACGCGCGCGCAGCAGGTGAAGGAACTCGGCAAGCTGATCGACGTGCGCGCGCTCGAGCGCGACAACGGCAGCCTCGACCTGCTGGTCGGCGGCCATCAGCTCGTCGCCGGCGACCGCACGACCGCGCTCGCGGTCGGCAAGGACGGGGCGGACTCGACCAAGCTGCTGGTCGGCAAGGCCGACGCCAGCGCGTCGCTGAAGGGCGGCCGCATCGGCGCGCTGCTGGCCCAGGAGAAGGCCGGCGTGCCGGCGCTGCAGGCCCGCATCGACGAGCTGGCGCGCAACACCATCCTCGAGTGGAACCGCGCCCACACGACCGGCATGCCGGCGTCGGGCCCGTTCCGCTCGCTGACCAGCGCCTACGGCGCGCAGGACAACGACAACGACGGCAATCGCGGCGACGAGCTGCTGTCGCAGGCCGGCTTGCCGTTCGACGTCAGCAAGGGCGAGCTCTACGTCAACGTCACCAACACGACGACGGGCGCGATGGAGCGCACGCGGCTCGCGATCGACCCGGCGACGATGTCGCTCGACGACCTCGCGGCGGCGCTCGACGAGATCCCCAACCTGACCGCGACGGTCGATCCGACCGGCCGGCTGCGCATCAACGCCGCCGACGGCCACGGCTTCGACTTCTCGCCGCGCCTCGATCCTTCGCCGGACGCGCGCGGCACCTTCGGCGGCACGCAGCCGGTGCTCGGCAGCGGCCAGGAAGGCCCGTACGACCTCTCCGGCCAGACGTTCCCGCTCAGCTTCGTCGTCAACGACGGCACGACGGCGGGCACGACCAGCACGGTCGTCACGCTGGACGCCAACGACTTCACCGACGTTGGCAACGCGACGGCCGAGGAACTCGCCGCGGCGATCAACCAGGACCTCGGCAGCAACGGCACGGCCTACGCGGTCGGCGGCCGCCTCGTGCTGCAGGGCACGCAGAGCGGCACGACGGCGACGCTGTCGCTGGCCAACGGCGCCGGCCCGGGCAATCCGCTCGCCGCGCTCGGCCTGCCGACGTCGACGGCCAGCGGCCGCGAGACGGCGCTCGAGGTGACGGTCGGCGGCGCCTACACCGGCGCCGACAACCAGCAGTTCACCTTCGTGCCCGAGGGCGACGGCACCATCGGCATGACGCAGGACCTGCGCATGCGCGTGCTCGACAAGGAAGGCAACCTCGTCACCACGATCGACGTCGGCGCCGGCTACGAGCCGGGCGAGCCGATCGCCGTCGCCGACGGCGTGACGGTGGCCTTCGGCGCCGGCCAGATCAGCGCCAGCCAGGGCCAGACCTTCTCGGTCGACGCGCTGGCGGACAGCGACACGACCGACGTGCTGGTGGCGCTCGGCCTCAACTCGTTCTTCCTCGGCACGTCGGCCGCCGACATCGCCGTCAATCCGGAGCTCGTCGCCAACGCCGACCGCGTCGCGGCCGGCATCAGCGCCGCCGCCGGCGACGCCGGCAACCTCGCCCGCATGGCGACGCTGCGCGACGTCGACCTCGACGCGCTCGGCGGCACCTCGATCGAGGACTTCTGGTCGGACCTCGTCGGCGAGGTCGGCTTCGACGTCGCCGCGGCGGACACGACGCTGGCGTCGCAAGAGGCGCTGATGGCGCAGCTCGACGCAGAACGCGAGTCGATCTCCGGCGCCAACATCGACGAAGAGATGGTCGACATGATGCGCTTCCAGCAGTCCTACGAGGCGGCGGCCCGCTTCCTCGCGGTGGCGCAGGAGATGACCGACACCCTCCTCAGCATCGGCAGGTGATCCCATGAGCGTCCGCATCACCCAAGGACTGATGTTCAGCCGCGCGCTCGCCGACGTGCAACGCGGCCTGTCGCGCAGCTCGATCCTGCAGCAGCAGATCGCCACCGGCCGGCGCGTGCTGCGCCCGTCCGACGACCCTGCCGCGACGCTGCAGATGGCGCCGCTGCGCAGCGACATCGCCGACCTGCGGCGGCTGGGCGACAACGTGTCGCTCGCGCGCGAGACGCTCGACACCGGCGCGTCCGCGCTGGAGGACGCGAGCACGCTGTTCCAGCGCGTGCGCGAACTGACCACGCAGGCCAGCAACGGCACCATGAGCCAGGGCGACCGCGAGAGCATCTCGGCCGAGGTCGACCAGCTGCTGGGCCAGCTCGTCGGCATCGCCAACAGCAAGCGCGGCGACCGCTACCTCTTCGGCGGCACCGCCGACGACCAGCCGCCGTTCGAGTCCGTCACCGTCGACGGCCGCACCTCGGTGCGTTACCGCGGCAACCGCGAGACGCTGTCGATCGACGTCGCGCCCGGCGTGCAGACCGAGCTCAACGTCGCCGGCGACCGCGTCTTCCTGGCGCGCGAACGCGGCGCCATGACGCTCACGCCGATGCCCGGCACGACCGCGACCGGCGTGCTCGGCACCACCGGCGGCTCGACCGCCGTCGGCCGCCAGCGCCTCGACGTCACCTGGGGCGGCCTGACCAACGATCGCCCCGCGACGGTGACCGCCGGCAGCGGCGCCACCACCGCGCTCGGCGAACTCAGCTACGCCTTCGACCCGCTCGCCGGCACGCTCAGCGTCGGCGGCGGTCCGGCGATCGGCATCCCGGTCACCGACGGCGCGTTCACGACCGCCGACGGCCGCACGATCTCGCTGACCGTCACCGGCGCGCCGGCGACGCTGACCGGCACGTTCACGTCCGCCGCGCGGCTGTCGACCGACGGCGGCGCGTCGTTCACGTCCGTGACCGACTTCTCGCTCGGCGCGGTCGCCGTGCGCAGCGAGACCGACGGCTCGACCGCCTACTTCGACCCGCGCGGCATCGCCCGCACCGGCGTCGAGGAAGTCGAGCACGCCGGCACGTTCGATGCGTTCACCACGCTGACGACGCTGCGCGACCTGCTGCGCAACGAAGATGGGCTCGCCGACGGCGAGGTGCAGGCGCGCGTGTCGCGGATGATGGACGCCGTCAGCGGCGCGCACGAGGCGGTCCTCGACGGCCTGCGCGAGATCGGCTTCCGCAGTTCGAGCATGGACGCGCTGAAGAACCGCGTCGAAGGCCTGCAGCTCTCGCGCCAGGACTCGCTCTCGCGGCTCGAGGACACCGACATCACCTCGGCGATCCTGGAGATGCAGCAGCAGGACATCAGCTACCAGGCTGCCCTGCAGATCAGCGCCAAGGTCATCCAGAACAGCCTCATGGGCTTCCTGCGGTAAGCCATGGGACCGACCAACCACATCGGCGCCCTCGCGGCGCCGACGCCGCTCGACGGCGAACGCGCGCCGCAGGCGCCGGTCGCCCCGGGCTTCGAGGCGCTGCTCGACAAGCTCGGCCGCCAACTCGCGCCGGCGCGCAAGCCCGAGCAGGTGCAGACCGCCGACGACCTGCGCGAAGCGGTCGCCGACGCCGACGCCAGCTTCACCACCGCCATGGACCTGCGCCGCCAGCTGGAAGAAGCCTTCAAGCTGCAGCTGCGATGACCACGATCGCGAAGCCGACGGCCCGCGAGTTCGATCGTGCCGCCGTGCAACGCTGGCTGCCGCTGCTCGACAGCTGGTTGCTGCCGCGCGGCGCCATGTACGGCGTCCAACACACCTGGCCGCAGCTGTACCGCAGCGACGGCAAGGGCCGCTTCTTCGCCATCGTCGAAGGCGACGAGCTGCTGAGCTTCTGCGCCACGCGCGTCGTCACCGTGCGCGGCGCGGCTGGCCCGCTCGCCGCCTGCCTGCTCGGTTCGGTCGCGACCGCGCCCAAGCGCCGCGGCCAGGGCCTCGCGTCCACCGTGTTGCAGCACGCGCTCGCCGCCAATGCCTCGGCCGCAGCGCACACGCTGCTGTGGGCGGAGCAGGACGGGCTGTACGCGCGCGCGGGCTTCGTGCCCGGCCCCACCGAGACCTGCCTCGTCGTCGCGCGCCGACCGAACCCGCCGACCGCCGGCGTGCGCCTGCTCGTCGTCGGCGACCACGCCGCGGCGCACCGGCTGCACCAACGCAAGCCGCTGCGCGTCGACCGCGACCTGCCGACCATGTCGGCGTTGCTGACCACGCCCGGCATGACCGCGCTCGGCCTCGAACGCGACGGCCAGCTCGTCGCCTACGCCTGCTGCGGCAAGGGCGCGGACCTGCAAGGCCACTGGCACGAGTTCGGCGGCGACGACGCCGACGTGGCCGTGCTGCTGCAGGCCGGCCTGCACCACCTCGGCCAGACCGACGCGATCGTGCTGCTGCCGCCGTGGCGCACGGGCCTGCGTGCCACGCTCGGCCGCAGCGTCGTCGACGAGTTGGCGGTCGACGGGCCGATGCATCGGTCGGACGACGGCGGGTCGCTGGCGTGCTGGATCGACGGGCTCGACTCGGTGTAGAGCGGCGGGGAGGGGCAGCGTGATCGTCGTCGGGCGACGCGGGCCACCAGCACCGCAGCTGCTGGCGCGGGAACTCGCGCGCTCAGCCCTTCTTCTTCAGCACCTTGGCCTCGATCTTCACCGAGTAGCCGTTGAGCACGTAGGCCCAGAACCAGCTCTCGCGGATCTTCACGTCCGTGAGGGCGTCACCGCCCTTCTCCTTCATCAGCAGCTGCATCGCGCGCTCGATCTTGTCGTTCTGACCGATCGGGATCAGCTGCAGCAGCATGATGCCGGTCTTGGTGGTCGCGGCCTCGCCGACGACCTCGTACTTGGCCGCGTCGTAGGCGGGAGTGGGCACGGAATACGTGTTGCCGACGCACGCGGCGAACGGCAACAGGACGAGCAGAGCAAGGGAACGGAACATGGTGCCTGGATCTCCTTCGTGCGCCGCGAACGTGCGGCGTGGAACGCAGCATCTCGGCAGGGGCAGCGCCAGGAAAGGCTCCGTTGACGAGTCTTCGGCAACGACGGCACGCCGCCGTAGCATCCCGCCGTGCCCGCCCTGCTGCTGTTCGTGTTCGCGCTCGTGCTGCGCGTGCTGTTCGTCGCTGCCACGCCCGACGGCGGGCCCGGCTGGCACGTCGGCTTCCAAGGCGACGCGCCGGTGTGGCAGGGCATCGCCGCCAACCTCGCCGCCGGCCGGCCCGACGAACAACTGGCGCTGCCGCTGCGGCCGCCGGGCATGCATTGGTTCGTCGCGCAGATGTGGGACGGCGCGCCGGGTTCGGTGTGGACCGCGCGGTTGGTGTTCGTCGTGCTCGGCGCGCTGGTGGCGCCGCTGGTCTGGTGGCTGCTGCGCCGGCACGTCGGTGCGCGCGTGGCGTTCGCGACGGCGCTGCTGTGCGCGGCGTCGAGCAATCTCGTGCTGCTGAGCAGCGGCCTGCACAACGAGACGCTGTACCTCGTGCTCGCGCTCGCGGCGCTGGGTTGCCAGCCGATGGGCGCGGGCGCGGCGGGTGGAACGGCAGGAGGTGGCGCGGCGCCGATCGCGTGGAGCTGGCCCGCCGCGCTGCTGTGGGGCGCGCTGCACGGCGCGTGCTGCCTCGTGCGCGCCGAACACGCGCTCACCGCCGCCGTGCTGCTGCCGCTCGCGCTGTGGACGACCGGCCGCGGCGGCCTGCGGCAGACGCTGCTCGCCGGCGTCACGCTGGCGCTCGTGCTGCTGCCGTGGCAACTGCGCGCCAACGCGCTCGTCGACGCCTACAACGACGGCCCGCAGCCAGCGCCCGCGCTGCCCAAGATGGCGCTGCCGTGGGACGACGACGCGCTCGCGGCCGTGCGCGCGCTGCCGGCGTTCCAGCGCTTCCCGGTGCTCGCGTTCGTCACCGACACGGTGAAGGCGCGCGGCGGCGGTCGCGTGCGCCAGCAGGACCTCGCGATCGTGCGGCAGGCATACGGCTGCTGGCCCGAGCCGCTGCCCAAGGGCTTCTTGGCGATCTACGGCGGGCTCAACTTCTTCCTCGCCAACAGCCCGGAGGCCGCCGGCGGCTTCTCGGCCGCAGCGCTCGATCGCGCGCCGCCGCTCGAAGGCGGCGACATCCACTACCCGCCCGGCCTGCGCACCGCGCTGCCGCGCGACGGCAAGCTGGCGATGAGCTATCCGCCGCACCTCGACGCCATCGTGCATGGGTCGGCGAAGGGCTGGGCCGAGATCGCCGCCGATCCCGGCGCGGCGCTTGCGCGCGTCGGCGCCAAGCTGTGGCACGCGGTCGAGGGCGCGGTCGGCGGCGTTGGCGGTTACGCGTTGCCGATCGGTTTGTCTGGCGAACGGCGGCAGGTCGACGTCGTCACCGCGACGAGCGGCTGGTCCGACGTATGGCGGCTGTTCGTTCTCGGCGCGGCGGCGGTCGGCCTGTGGCGGCTGCGCGCGTGTCGCGGTGTGTGGCCGTTGGTGGTGTTCGTGGCGACCAAGGTGGCGGTGATTGCGGTGTACTTCGGCTATGCGCGTCAGGGCGCGCTGTGCGCGCCGTTGGTGGCGCTCGGGGGCGCGGCGGCGTTCGTCGGCGGCGGCGCGAACGACGGCAGCGCTGGCCGTGCGCGCGGGCTGCCCGCCGGCCGCTGGCTGCTGCTCGCCGCCGTGGCGCTGCTCGCGGTCGAGGCGGTGCGCAGTCGCATCACCACGGTCGTCATCGACGGCCAGGCGACAAATGCGTTGCCGCCGACCGACTTCCGCGCGCGGCAGATCGAGTTCCGCTGAAGCGGACGGGGAGGGTGAACAGGTGCCGTCCCGACGCCTGCCGGGACCGCATGGACGCCGCCTGCGCGCGCCCTGCTTGCGAGCGCCGCGACGGCGCACGGATGCACCGAGCCTGCAACGTTCGCCGCGGGCATGGCTGCGGCCCTGGTGCGCGCCCCGGCTTCGGGTAGGAAACGACGTCCCGCACGCCGCCCGTGGCGGGTCTCGCGAACCATCCGTGCCCGCCGTCTCCCCCATGCCGCTGCCCTGGAGCCTTGCCGCTGCTGCGCTGTTGGCTGGGGCGTTGTCGGCCTCCGCAACGGCAGCGGCGGGAAGGGGATGCGGCGTGTCCACGGTCGTCAGCAGCTCCGGCTTCGTCGACGTGGCCGTGTCCACGGTTGTCAGCAGTCGGAAGTCAGCAGCGCGCGACGCGGGTCGGAGCGCTGGCGTGTCCACGCTCGTCAGCAGCCACTTCCCACCCGCAACCGCCCCCGCCGCGCAAGACCCGCCCGCGCCCACCCACCCGATCGACCGCATCCTCGCCGCCGCCCACGCGCGCGCCGGGATCACGCCGCTCCCCGAAGCCGATCGCGCGACGCTGCTGCGGCGCGCGAGCCTCGACCTGATCGGCCTGCCGCCGACGCCGGCCGAGCTCGACGCCTTCGCCGCCGACATCGCGCCCGGCGCTTTCGAACGCGCCGTCGACCGGCTGCTGGCGTCGCCGCACTTCGGCGAGCGCTGGGCGACGCCGTGGCTCGACCTCGCGCGCTTCAGCGACACCGGCGGCTTCAACTTCGACCAGACGCGGCAGGTGTGGAAGTACCGCGACTGGGTGATCGACGCGCTCAACCGCGACGTGCCGTTCGACCGCTTCACGATCCTGCAGCTCGCCGGCGACCTCGTGGACGGCGCCACGGACGCGGACCGGATCGCGACCGGCTTCCACCGCAACACGATGTCGAACGACGAAGGCGGCGTCGACCCGGAGGAAGCGCGCTGGGACCGCCTGCTCGACCGCGCCAGCACGACGGCGACGACGTGGCTCGGCGCGACGCTGCACTGCGCGCAGTGCCACGACCACAAGTACGACCCGAGCCGCCAGCGCGACTTCTACGCGATGGTCGCGTTCTTCGAAGGCGACGACGAGGCGACGCTCGAACTGCCGACCGACGCGCAACGCGCGCGGCGCGAGACCCTGCGCCAGCAGCTCGCCGCGCTCGAGCAGCGTGCGCCCGCCGACAACAAGGCCATCGCCGCCGCCAAGAAGGCGCTCGCCGCAGCGCCCGTCGACACCGCGCTGGTGCTGCGCCAGAAGCCCGCCGCCGTGCTGACGACGACGCTGCGCATCCGCGGCAGCTTCGACGCGCGCGGCGACGAAGTGCAGGCCGGCGTGCCCGAGGGCCTCGGCGCGCGCTGGCGCGCGGAGCTGCCGAAGAACCGCCTCGGCCTCGCGCGCTGGCTCGTCGAAGACCATCGTGTTCGCGTCGCGCGCGTGCACACCAACCGCGTGTGGGGCGAACTGTTCGGCCGCGCGCTCGTCGCCACGACCGAAGACCTCGGCACGCAGGCGCCGCCGCCCGACCACCCCGAACTGCTGGCGTGGCTCGCCGACGAGTTCGTGCGGCTTGGCTGGTCGCAGAAGGCGCTGCTGCGCGCCATCGTCACGTCGGCGGCGTATCGCCGCAGCGCCGCAGCGCCCGCCGACCTGCGCGCCGCCGACCCCGACAACGTGCTGCTCGCGCGCGGCAGCCGCTTCCGCCTGCACGCCGAAGCCGTGCGCGACCTGCAACTCGCCGCCAGCGGCCTGCTGGCGCCGGTGGTCGGCGGTCCGAGCGTGTTTCCGCTGCAGGCCGACGTCAGCGGCAGCGTGCCGACCAACAAGGCCGACCTGCGCTGGACGCCGAGCGCTGGCGCCGAGCGGCATCGCCGCGGGCTCTACACGTTCTGGCGGCGGACGGCGACGTTCGTGCAGTTTGGCGTGTTCGACGCGCCGTCGCGCGAACAGTGCATCGCGCGGCGCCAGCGCACCAACACGCCGTTGCAGGCGTTGAGCGGGCTCAACGATCCGGCGGCGTGGGAGGCAGCGCAGGCGCTGGGCCGGCGCATGCAGGACGCGGCGGGCGACGAGCGCGCGAAGCTGGCGTACGGCTTCCGGCTGTGCACGTCGCGGTGGCCGGATGACGCGGAGTTGGCGCTGCTGGCGGACGCGCTCGCGCGCGAGGACTCGGCGATGCGGTGGATGCTGGTGGCGAATGCGCTGCTCAATCTCGATGAGGCGCTGAC
>JBEITC010000256.1:0-5833 GCA_040375075.1 Planctomycetota bacterium
CACCGCGCCGCCGCTACCGCGCGGCCGGCCGCAGCAAGCCGTCGCGCCGCAGCGTCGCCATGCGCGCCGGCCGATTCGTCGTGATCAGGTCGCAACCGATCGCCGCGGCGCCGAGCAGCAGCACGTCGGGATCGACGGTGTAGACGCAGAGCATCGCGCCGGATGCGCGCGCCTGCGCCGCGGCGGCGACGTCGAGCGTGCGGTGGTCCCAGTGCACGAGCCCGCAGCCCATCTGCGCGGCTTCGTCGATCTGCGCCTTGCTCAGCGCCTTGCTGCCGAGCGCGCCGAGCGCGAGCTTCGGCTCCGCGGCACGCACCTCGCGCAGCCAAGGCCAATCGAACGCCTGCACGACGACGCGATCGATGGCCTCGAGCCGGCGCAGCTCCGCGACCAGCGCCTTGGCGTCGCCGGCCTTGCGCTCGACCAGGGGGATCGCCGGATGGATGGCCGCCAGCGCCTCGGCCAGCGTCGGCAGCGGCTCGCCGGCGAACGCCTTGCCCTTCCACGCGCCGGCGTCGAGGGCGCGCGCTTCCGCGAGCGTCAGCGCGTCGATGCGCACGTCCTTGCGGCCCATGCGCGCAACCGCGTCGGTGGTGCGGTCGCAGGTCGCGTCGTGCAGCAGCACCCACGCGCCGTCCTTCGTCTGCTGCACGTCGAACTCGACGACCAGCGCCCCGGCGGCCGCGCCCGCGCGCAGCGCCGCGATCGTGTTCTCGGGGAAGTCCTCGCTGGCTCCCCGGTGCGCGACCACGACGGCGCCTTCCTTCGCGGCGTCGCGGAGTCGCTGCCAGATCGGGGACTGCTGTGCGGGCATCGAAGCGGCAGCGAAGAGCACGGCGGCGGACATGGCAAGCAGGGGAACCATGACGGCATGGTGCCGCCCACGCCGCCGGCGACAACGGCGTGCCGTGTGAAGATCGCACGCCGTGCGCCGCGCGACGAAGCAGCCGAAGCGGACTCGCCGGTCGCGCTCGCGCCGGTCGAACCACCATCGTCGTCACGCCATCGCGCAGCCCCAACCACCGCCGCGGTCGACTTCGCGCGGTGAAGCCGTTGCCGCCGTCGCGCCCGCCGCGTAGACCCACATCCGATGCCCGACGTCCTCGCCGACCTGCGCGCCCGCGCGCGCGCCCGCCGCGCCCGCATCGTGCTGCCCGAGACCGGCGACCCGCGCACCGCGGAAGCGCGCGCGCTGCTCGAGCGCGACGGCCTGTGCGACGTCGTGTGGGTCGACGACCCGGCGCGCGACCCGCGGCTGCCCGAGGTCGCGCGACTGCTGCACGAACGCCGCCAGCACAAGGGACTGACCGAAGCGCAAGCGCGCGAACTCGCCGCGCAGCCGGTGATGTTCGGCGCCGGCCTCGTCGCGCTCGGCCACGCCGACGCCGGCGTGACCGGCGCGGCGCACGCCACCGCCGACGTCATCCGCGCCGGGCTGTTCTGCCTCGGCACGGCGCCGGGCATGCCGCTCGTCAGCTCGATGTTCCTGATGGCGCGTGGCGAAGAGGTCCTGTCGTTCGCCGACTGCGGCGTGGTGCCGGATCCGGACGCTGAGCAGCTCGCGCACATCGCCGCCGCGACCGCCGCCAACCACCGTCGCTTCACCGGCCAGGAACCGCGCGTCGCCTTCCTGTCGTTCAGCACGCGCGGCAGCGCCGAGCACGCCAAGGTCGACAAGGCGCGCGCCGCCGCAGCGCGCTTCCGCGCCCTGTGTCCGACGATCGCCAGCGACGGCGAGCTGCAATTCGACGCCGCGTACGTGCCCGCCGTCGCTGCGCGCAAGTGCGCCGACAGCCCGCTGCAGGGGCGCGCCAACGTGTTCGTCTTCCCCGACCTCGACGCCGGCAACATCGCCTACAAGCTGGCGGAACGCCTCGGCGGCTTCGCCGCATACGGTCCACTGCTTCAGGGCCTGCGCCGGCCCTGGCTCGACCTGTCGCGCGGCTGCAAGGCGGCGGACATCGCCGGCGTCGCCGTGATCGCCAGCGCCATGCTCGACTGACGCGACTGCGGTAGACTGCGCCGCACGCCATGTCCGCCGAATCGGAACGACTCGCCGAACGCGCCGCACAAGGCGACGAGCACGCGCTCGGTCAGCTGCTCGATCGCCACCTGCCGTCGGTGCGGGCGTTCGTGCGCGCCCACATGGGCGCCCAGCTGCGCGCGCGCGAGTCGTCGTCGGACCTCGTGCAGTCGGTGTGCCGCGAGCTGCTGACGCATCAGGAGCGCTTCCAGCATCCCGGCGAGCACGGCTTCGAGGCGTGGCTGTTCACCACCGCGCGCCGCAAGATCGCCAACCGCGCGCGCGACCTCGGTCGCGACAAGCGCGACGCCCAGCGCGAGATCGGCGGGCTCGACGCCAGCGCCATCGACGGTCTCGGCGCCGCGTATGCGCGCATGTCGTCGCCGAGCGGCCACGCGCTGCGCCGCGAGGAGGTCGCCCGCCTCGAAGCGGCGATCGACCAGCTGCCCGACGAACAGAAGGAAGTGCTCACCCTCGCCCACCTCGCCGGCCTTTCGCGCGCCGAGATCGGCGCGCAGATGGGCAAGACCGAGGAAGCGGTGCGCGCCCTGCTGCACCGCGCCAAGGCCCGCTTGTCCATCCTGATGGGCGCCGACGACGCCTGACGGCGGGCCGCAAGGCCCGGATTCCACGGGCCTCGCGCCCGATTCCATCGCCTTCTCCCCGCATGTCCGCCCGCACCTTCGCGTCCCTCCTCCCCATCGCGGCCGCCGCGCTGCTCCACGCCCCCACCCTCGCCCAGCGCACCGCCGAAGTCGAGCCGAACGACACGGCGGCGACGGCGCAGGGCGTCGCGACGGGCACGCACGTCGACGCCAACCTCGCCGCCGGCGAACAGGACTGGTTCGTGTTCGCGCTCGCGGCCCCGGCCCAGGTGCACGCGCGCACGTCGGGCAACTTCAACGTCAACCCGAGCGTCGACACGTTCGTCGCCATCTACGACGCCGCCGGCGCGACGCGGTTGGCGTGGGACGACAACTCCGACGGCTCGCACAGCGACTGCGGCGTGACGCTGCCCGCGGGCACGTACACCGTGCTCGTCGCCGGCAAGCTCGCGACGACCGCCGGCCCGTACGGCTTCGACCTGATCGCGCTGCCGGTCGTGCCGATCACGACGAGCGAGGGCGCCGAGCCCAACAACAACCCGAACAGCAGCGGCACGCCGACGCCGTTCACGCCGGGCGACACGATCGGCGGCGAGCTGACGACGACGACCGACGCCGACTGGTGGTCGTTCACGCTGACGCAGCGCAGCATCGTCCAGGCCGTCTGCATGGACGACGGCGGCGTGCCGCAGCTCGACAACACGCGGCTCGCGTTCTTCGCCGACAACGGCGGCTCGTGGACGGCGTTCGGCACGGCCAGCTTCATCACGACCAGCCACCGCGCGTTCAACCTCGCGCACACCGGCATGCTGGCGCCGGGCAACTACGCCATCGAGGTCTCGTCGGCGACGTCGACGGCCGCCGGCACGGCGCCGTGGAACTACGTCAAGACCGGCAAGTACGCGCTGCGCACGCGCGCGATCGCGCTGCCGGGCGCGAGCGTGATCCCCGAAGCCGCCGAGCCGAACAACAGCGCGGCGACCGCGGCCTTCCTGTCGCTCGGCGACGACGCGACCGGCAACACCACCGGCAGCGGCGACGGCGACTGGTACGGCTTCGCGGTCGGCAGCGGCATCACGATCGCCGCGATGTGCGAAGCGGCGGCGTTGAGCGGCGTCGCCGGCACGACGCTGCGCCTCTACGACAGCAACGGCGTCGCCATCGCCACCGGCAGCGGCTCGTCGACGACGCACGGCCGGCTCGTCACGACGATCGCGGTCGGCGGCATCTACTACCTCGAGGTCGCGGGCGCCGTGCTGGCTTCGTCCGGCAACTACGTGCTGCACACCGGCTTCGCCGACGCGATGTTCGTGCCGTCGACGTTCAACCAGCAGCCGGCGTCGACCAACGCCTGCCTCGGCAGCAACGGCAACCGCCCGATCCTGCAGAGCGCTTCCGGCGAGAAGCCTGCGCTGGGCAGCAACTACGTGATGCGCGTCGAGCGCGCGCTCGCCAACACCATCGTCGTGCCGATGGTCGGCTTCTCGAACACGCTCGCCTACGGCAGCCTGCCGCTGCCGTTCGACATGACCGCGCTCGGCGCGCCGGGCTGCTTCGTGCGCGTCGATCCGGCAGTCACCTTCGGCCTGTTCACCGATGGCGCGGGCAACGCGTTCCTCGACCTCGCCTTCCCGGCGACGCCGTCGGCGCGCGGGACGACGTTCTTCCTGCAGGCGCTGTGCTTCGATCCGTTCCTTGCGGGCAACACGCTGCAGCTGACGGTGTCGAACGACTCGAAGGTCGTCGTCGGCGACCGCACGTTCTGAGCCGGGTGGGTCGCCCGCCGGCGCGCCACCTCGGCAACGAGCCGCCGCCACCCGCGTGTGCAGGCGGGCGGTGGCAGGGTGGACGGGCGGACGTCGGCATGCTCGTCGCGGCCATCGCGTGCGTGCGCGCGCCGTGCAAGCACGCGCGCCGGCGCGTCCGCAAGGGCGCGGCTTCCGCAGGCTCGGCGCGACCCGACGTCCGCGCCGACGCCACGCGGCTGCGCCACGCGATGACGAACCGCCGTCCATCGCGTCAAGGCCGCGCGATCGGACAACGCTGGCGGCGTCCGCCGCGCTGCGTCCTCGGGCCACCCTGACGCGCGGGCAGCGCGGGCTATGCTCCCGCGCCGTCATGCGCGCTCGCTCCGTGCTCCTGCTCGCGCTCGGCGTCCTGATCGCCGGCGTGATCGCGTGGTTGGCGAACGCGCAGCCGACGGCGCCGCCGGCGCCGATCGACGAACCGGCGAACGAGCCCGTTGCCAGCGCCGTCGCGGATGCCGCCCAGGGCGCTGCGCCAAGCGCGATGGCGACCGCCGCCTCGCCGACCGGCGTCGCGGCGGCCGAACGCACGCAGCAGCCCGGCGTCGCCGACGACGACCTCGTCGAAGAGCCGGTGGTGCGCGTGCTGCGCCGCGACGATCACGGCGGCGAACAACCCGTCGCCGGCATCACGGTGGCGTGGGTCGCCGACGGCGAAGCCGACGCGCGCGCGCGCGCCGACCAACTGCTCGACGCGCCGCACGAATGGCCGCTGCGCTACGGCGCCCGCGCCGTGACCGACGCCGACGGCGCCATGCGCCTGCCGCCGGTCACCAAGCTCACGGCGGTGACGGCGTCCGGCGACGGCCTGTTCGCCTTCGGCTTCGTCGACGCTGGCGAGAAGCAGCGCGTGCTCTACGTCGTCCCGGACGAGACGGTGGCGATCGAGGTGCGCACGACTGCGGACGCGCCGGCCGCCAACGTGCCGGTGGCGATTCGCATGACCTGGGCCAAGGGCGAGCGCGAGCTGTGGCGCGGCCGCACCGACGCGCAGGGCCGCACGATCGCGGCGCACTTCCAGCAGATCCGGCCGACGCTGCTCGCCGACGAACGCTTCTTCGTCGGCGTCGACGGCGCCTTCGCCGACGCCGCGGACGCGACCGTGGGCTTCGTCGGTCGGCCGGCGCCGAAGGCAGCGATCCGCCTGCGCATCGGCGCGCTGCGGCCGCTCACCGCCGCCGTGGTGTACGCCGACGGCGCGCCGGTGCGCGCCGCGCTCGAACTCGTCGTCGGTCACGCGATCGGCGGCGAGGGCCGCGGCGCCAACCGCTTCGGCGCGCGCGCGGTGCGCAAGCTCGACGGCATCGAGCCGGCCGACCTCGGCCTCGCTGCGACCGACCGCGCCATGCCGCTGGCCTTCGCGCTGCCGCGCGGCGAACGCCTGGCGCCCCAGCAACCCC
>JBEITC010000377.1:0-4106 GCA_040375075.1 Planctomycetota bacterium
CAGCGGTGCGAGATGGCCATCGGGCAAGAGCGGCCACGGCCGCAGCGCTTCGCCGGCAAAGCCCGCCGAAACCGCGAGCGTGCCGCCGGCTTGGATCGAGCCGCGCAGGTAGCACACCGCCGAGCGCATGCGCTCCGGGAACCGACAGCGCAGTTCGATCGACGCCGGCGTCTTCGCAACGCCGGGCGCGAAGGCGCTGTCGTTCGTCATCGTGCCGCCACCCGCGATCTCGGGCGAACGCGGCGTGCCGAGCCAGCGCACCGCCGTGCCGGACCATGCCAGGTCGTCGGGCAACGGCGACCACACCGTGCTCCAGGTGCGGCGATACCGGCCATCGACATGCGACAGGATCGCCGGCAGCAGTTGCACGTCTTCCGGCTCGGCGCCGACGGCAAGGCGCTGCGTTTCCTCGCGGCCCTTGCCGTCGCGGGCGCGGAAGTCGTGGATGCCGGGGACCACGACCGCAGCCTTGTCGAGTGGCGCCCAATTCTTCACCGCGACGCCGTCGACCCAGCGCTGGTCGGTGGCGACGTCGGGAGCCATCTGCAAGAAGCTGTGGCCGCTGGTGAACTGAACGATCGTGCGCCCGGGCAGGCGGAACTCGCCGGAAACGATCTGCTCGTAGCGCGACCGCATGAGCTCCCACTGGCGCCCCAGCCCGGACTCGACGTCGACCACCCTGCGCACGGTTTGGATCGCCGCGCCTTGCAGCGTCACCTCGACCGGCCCGTACGGCAGCCAGACGGGGTCGCCCGGCGCGATCGTGCGGCCATCGGCGAGCGCAAGCGTCGCGTCCGCCGCCTCGACGTTGGTGGCGAACACGACTTCACGGCCGCGCGGCCAGGCCGAGACCGCCGCGAGCAGGCCGATGACGCCGACGGCGAACGCCGCTGAACGCCGCAGCCCGCGATCGCGCACCATCCGCCGCAGCAGACCAGGACGCCGCGCCGCGACCGCGCCAGCACCGGCGGCCGCGCGCAGGTCGTCGGCGAACGCCTGCATGGTCGGGTAGCGGCGCGCCGGGCGCGGATCGAGGCACTGGTAGAGGATCGCCTGCAGGTCGATCGGCAGCGTGCGACTCTGGCGCGCATCGAGCAGGAACGGCTGGCTCGCCGCGCGCACGACGTCCTTGACGTCGTCGCGGGCCTCGCGGCCCAGCAGCGCGCGGAACAGCACGAGTCCGAGCGCGTAGACGTCGGTGCGCGCGTCGACCGCGCCCGGGTCGCGTCCGAGCTGTTCCGGCGCCATGTACGCGAGCGTGCCCATCGCCGCGCCCGACGCCGTGAACGAGACCTTGATCTGCTGGTCGCGCGCGAGCCCGAAGTCGATCAGCACCGGCGACAGGTCGTCGCGGACCAACACGTTGGCCGGCTTGACGTCGCGATGGACGATGCCGCGGCGGTGCGCAGCCTCGAGTCCGTCGGCGACCGTGGCCAACAGGCGAAGCACGCGCCGGCGGTAGCGCGGCGACAGCAGACGCGCGGCGAGGCTGCCCTCGACGTCGTGCATCAGGGCGCGCCCCGGCTCGGTGGCGGGCGGCGCGTCGCGCAGCACGTCCTGGAGCAGTTGCTCGAGGTCGACGCCCTCGACGCGGTCCATGACCAGCACGCCGGTGCCTTCGTCGAGCACGGCGTGGTCGCGGTAGCGCACGATCGCCGGGTGGTCGAAGGACTGCAGCAGCCGGCATTCCTGTTCGAAGCGGGCAGCCGCCGAACCGCCGACGCCGAGCACCATCTTGACGGCCACCGGCGCGCCGTCCGCGGCGACGCCGCCGTAGGTCACGCCCATGCCGCCGGCGCCGAGGATGCTGCGCAGCTCGCAACCGAGCACCCGCTCGCCGACGCGCTGGAACAACGTCGAACGCCGCGCCGTTCCTTGCGACAACAGGTCGGCGAGCGCGCCCAGCGGATCGCCAGCAGCGGCGATCTTCACCTCCCACTGCCTCAGCAACTCGGCGTCGGCAGGATCCGGCCGTTGCCCCTCTGCCGTCACCAACGCTCCTGCAGCATGCGGACCGCGCGCGAGAGACGCTGGCGCAGCGCTTCGTCGGAGACGCAGAGCCGTCGCGCGATCTCGTCGTTGTCGTGGCCTTCGAGCCGCAACTGCAACGTCGTCCGGTACGGCTCGGCGAGCGCGCCGATCAACTGGCGCAGGCGCAGCCGGTCCTCCTGCGCCATCGCGTCGACGCTCGGCGATGCCTGGCCGGACGGCAGGCTGTCCTGCGCCAGCGCCGCGTCGAACTCGCCGGCGCGCACCTGGTGGCGGCGCGCGTGCTGCTGCTTCTTCTGCGCCAGGATCGCGTGCACGAAGGCCAGGAACTCCGGCCAGGAGCCGCCGCGGAACTGGTCGACGTTGCGCACCAGCTGCAGCAGGCCTTCCTGCAGCAGGTCCTCGGAGTCGATCATCGCGCGCAGCGAGCTCTCCGCCGGCAGGTGCCGGCGCGCCATGTGGCGCAATCGCGGCAGGAACTCGGCGAGCGCACCGGCGGTTGGAGTTGCGCCGAGCGCGGACATGGCGCTCACCAGCTGCTGCAGGTCGTCGGGGCGTTGCGGGGGCGGAGGGGAGTCGGGCATCGCGGTGCCGTCGAGCGCCCTGACCGCGGCGCCTGACCGGAAGTGCCCGCCGCAGCACACAGCCCCACACCCAGACGGGTGCAAGCGAGGTGCAACGACGAACGAGGCTCCAGGCATGCGCGTCCCTTTCCTCCGTGACCAAAATCTCGGAAAACTGAGCCTGACGCGACAGCGCGCCACGGCAAGACTTCGGATTCCGTAGCCCGCTGGCGACCATCGCCAATCCGGCGACCCGAGGCGCCGCGCAATCCGCCGTACCGCCCGCCGCAGCATGGACCTACGCTCCGTCACCCCGCCGATGAACGCACCGCACGCCGCCACGCTCGCTGCCTTCGCCACCCACCGCGCCTCCGCGATCCTGCGCACCGACGACCCGACCGCCGTCCGGCCAGCGCTCGACGCCGCCATCGCCGGTGGCTTCCGGCTGGTCGAGGTCACGATGACGACGCCGGACTGCCTCGACCACGTGCGCGCGCTGGCCGCCAACCCGGACCTCGTCGTCGGCTGCGGCACGGTGCTGACGGTCGCCGAAGCAAAGGCCGCGCACGCCGCCGGCGCCCGCTTCCTGGTCTCGCCCGTCACCGATCCCGACGTGATCGGCTACTGCCGCACGCACGGGCTGGTGTCGATGCCGGGCACGTTCACGCCGACCGAGATGCTGGCCGCGCACCGCGCTGGCGCCGACTTCTGCAAGCTGTTCCCCGCGCCCGGCAATGGCCCCGAGTACCTGCGCGCGGTCCGCGGTCCGCTGCCGTTCCTGCGCATCGTGCCGACCAGCGGCGTCACCGAGGAGAACGTCGACGCGTGGCTGCAGGCCGGCGCGTTCGGCGTCGGCTTCGTCGCGTCGCTGTTCGCCGCCGACGACCTGAAGCACAAGCGCTTCGATGCGATCGCGCAGCGCGCGGCACGCATGCTCGCCAAGGTGCGCGCGCACACGCCGGCGCGCGCCTGATTCCAGCGCCAGCGGCCCGCCACTCCTGTTGCACGGAGCCCGGGGCACGGGACGCGCGGCGAACCGGTGCGTGGATTCGCGGCAGGGGCGAATCCGACGACCGCAGGCGCTTGGTTGGATCCGCCGCCGATCGGCGGCGCACGCCCGGACACGACGAACCGTGCCGGGCGGCGGGACCTTCCGTGCCGCTTGCTCCGCGGGCGAGCGTTCCGCAGCACCCGCCGTCAGCGCCGCCGCAAGCCCGCTGCCGCCGCCAGCGCGGCGTAGACGAGCACCGCCACCTGACCGGGCGGCAGGTCGAAGCGGTGCGCCAGCGCGAACGCTGCGGCCTGGCCGCCGACACCGAACAGCGGCGCAAGCAAGACGACGCCGCGCAGCGAGCGCGCGAGCCCTCGCGCCGCGAACACCGGCAGCGTCATCGCCGCGAACGTGTACAGCAGGCCGGTGGCGAGCAGCGCCTGCCCGACGACGACGCCGACCACGATGGCCGCGGCGAAATCGAGTCGCCGCGTCGGCACGCCGTGCGCGCGCGCCGTCCGCGGATCGGCGGCCCAAGCGACCAGCGCCCGCGGCCGCGACCA
>JBEITC010000228.1:0-6309 GCA_040375075.1 Planctomycetota bacterium
CACGGCGAGATCGGCGCCAGCGATCCAGCTGGGCACCAGGACGTCGGCGAGCGCTTCGACTGGAGTGCGCTCGCCGCCGCCCGATTGCTGCGGCAGCTGCCAGCCCCAGTGCGGCACCAGCGGCGCCATCGGCGGCAGCGTCGGTGGCGGCGGCGGCGGCGCGAACGCTTCGTCCGTGAGCACGACGCACTCGCTGCCGCGCGCCGCCCACTCGGCGCAGCGGCGCAGGAACGCGCTCGCGGCGGCGCGCACGCGTTCGTCGGCATGGTCCGGCCGCGGCAGCACGCCGCACGCCAGCACCGCGCCGGCGCCGAACTCCCAGTGCACCACCACCGGCGCGCCGGCCGGATCGGCGGCGCCGTCGCGCACGCTGGCCAGCCGCCCCAGCACCGTGCCCTCGCGCGGCGCGCCGATCGACCACGCGCACAGCGGCGCGGTGCACGGCGTGTCGCCAGCGAGCAGCAGCGGCGTCGCCGCCGGATCGACGCCGGCCTGCGGGTCGTCGAACAGCTCGGCGTGCTTGCCCGAAGTCACGTGGAAGCCGAGCTCGGCGCGACCGGCGACGGCGCGCGCGTCATAGCCCCAGCGGAACGTCGTCGCCTCCGGCGCCTCCGACTCGACGCCGAGCTCGTGCGCGATCGCGGCGGCATGGCCGAACAGCACGAGGCGCCCGCCGCGCTCGCCGACGAACGTGCGCAACGCCTGCAGCGCGGCCTCGTCGAGCGACGCGCGCGCCGGCGCGCTGCGATCGTCGATCACCAGCGCGCCGCCGGTGGTCGGCAACGTCGGCGCCGACACGGCATCCGGCCCGCGGAGGTCGCCGTAACGGACGTTCGGCACTTCGCGCAGCGCGGCCACCACCGCCGGCAGGCGGGACGACGCGTCGTCGCGCCGAGCGGGACCGAAGCACGCGCCGGCCAGCAGCACGAGCGCCGCCGCGAACGCGCGGTTTCCGCGCCGCATCCGTTGTCCTAGCATCCGGCCCATCGATGGATCCGCATCATCCCAAGTCGCCGGCCGAACCGCGTCTCTATTTTCGCCAGTGGCTCGCCGGCCGCGACTTCGCCGCCGACGACCCGGTCGGCGCCCAGATGGCCAACTACGTCTACGCCGTCGGTGACGCCGCGACCGGCGAGGCCGTGCTGATCGATCCGTGCTACGCCGTCGGCGAGCTGGTCCAGAAGGCGCAGCAGGACGGCATGCGCATCGTCGGCGCGCTGGCGACGCACTACCACCCCGACCACGTCGGCGGCGACCTGTTCGGCCAGCAGCTCGAAGGCGTGCGCGAACTGCTGACGCAGTGCCGCTGCAAGGTGCACGTGCAACGCGCCGAGGCGCCGTGGGTCAAGCGCATGACCGGATGCGGCGACACCGACCTCGCGCTGCACGACAGCGGCGACGTGCTGATGGTCGGCGGCGTGCCGATCACGCTGATCCACACCCCCGGCCACACGCCGGGCTCGCAGTGCTTCCTGGTGCACAACCGGCTGATCGCCGGCGACACGCTGTTCCTGCAGGGCTGCGGCCGCACGGACTTTCCCGGTGGCGACCCGCGCGAGCTGTACCTGTCGCTGACGCAGAAGCTGGCCAAGGTGCCCGACGACGCGACCCTCTATCCGGGCCACGCCTACGACCCGCGACCGCACGCTGGCATGGGCGAGACGCGGCGCAGCAACTTCGTCTTCAAGCCGAAGACCGAGGCCGAGTGGCTGCAGACGTTCGGCGGCTGATCGTCGCCCCGGACCGTCGGCCCCTGGCGCGCGCGCCGGCGGTCCCTATCCTGCTCGCCCCCGATGTCCTTCCCCGAGCCGTTCTACAGCTGGCGTCCGCACCCCTGGCACGGCATCTCGGCGGGCCCCAAGCCCCCCGAGGTCGTGCAGGCCTACATCGAGATCACGCCGTTCGACCTCGTGAAGTACGAGATCGACAAGGTCAACGGCTTCCTGCGCGTCGACCGGCCCCAGCGCACGAGCTCGCAACCGCCGAGCCTCTACGGCTTCATCCCGCGCACGCTGTGCGGCCCGCGCGTCGGCAAGCTGACGCCCGGCGCCAGCAAGGGCGACGGCGACCCGCTCGACATCTGCGTGCTCAGCGAGCGGCCGATCACGGCGCGCGAGATCCTGGTCAAGGCCAAGGTCATCGGCGGCCTGACGATGCTCGACAACGGCGAAGCCGACGACAAGATCGTCGCCGTGCTGGCCAGCGACTTCGTCTGGGGGCACGTCGAGGACCTCGCCGACCTGCCGAGCGTGCTGGTCGAGCGGCTGCGCCACTACTTCTCGACCTACAAGCTGCTGCCCGACACGGCGCCGCTGCCGATCACGCCCTACGACAAGCAGCGCGCGCACCAGGTGATCACCGCGGCGCTTCACGACTACCACGAGGTCTACGGCGGCCCGCTGGGCGGCTGACCGCGACCGCAACGCGCGGCGGCCGCGGCCGTCGCTATGCTCGCACCCGATGACGTCGCACGACACCGACCGGCCGGCGCACAACCCGCGCATGCACCAAGGCGGCAAGCTCGCCTTCCGCGGCCGCGTGCAGGACGGCGACGACCGCCCCGGCGACCGGCTCGTGCTCGGCGGCAAGAACCCGCCGGCGCTGCGCGAACTCGCGCCCGCGCGCTACGCCGACGTCGAGATCGAGATCGGCTCGGGCAAGGGCGCGTTCCTGCTCGCGGCGACGGCGGCGAAGCCCGACGTCTTCCTGCTCGGCATCGAGGCGGCGCCGGCCTACGCGACGCTGGCGGCGACGCGCCTCAACGACGTCGGTTGCGCCAACGGCCTGCTGCTGGTCGACAACGGCAAGCTGTACCTCGAAGACCGCGTCGCCGACGGCGAGCTGGCGGCCGTGCACGTGTACTTCCCCGACCCTTGGCCCAAGCGCCGCCATGCCGGCCGCCGCTTCTTCACGCCGGACGTCGTGCCCGTGCTGGCGCGCGCCATCCGCGACGGCGGCTACCTGTACTTCGCGTCCGACAACGCCGGCTACTCGGGACAGGTCGCGCGCGTGATGGGCGCGGCCGTCGACTTCGCGCGCGACGAGGACGAGGAAGCGCGCGTGCGCGAACTCGGCCCCGGCCACGCCTTCTCGCCGACCAACTTCGAGCGCAAGTACATCGAAGAGGGCCGCGTCATCCGCCGCTTCGCCTTCCGCCGCCTGCCGCGATGAGCGCCGAGGCGTGGATCGACGTCGGCGCCGTCGCCGACCTGCGCTTTGGTCCCGGCGCGCCGGTGCGCATCGGCGACCACTGGCTCGCCCTGTTCCGCCACGACGGCAAGCTCGTCGCCCTCGACAACGCCTGCCCGCACGCCAACGCGCCGCTGTGCGATGGCCGCGTCGAGCGCGGCAAGGTGATCTGCTTCCTGCACTGCTGGGAGTTCGACCTGCAGAGCGGCGCGTGCGACATCGGCGCCGAGTGGAGCGTGCGCACCTACGCCGTGCGCGAAGAAGCCGGCCGCGCGCTCGTGCTCTGGCCGGGCCCGAAGGGCTAGCCGGTCACTTCGCCGTCGGTCGCGGCAGCTCGACCAGCAGCGGCATGCCGCCGGGGCCGCGCGCCATGCGCCGGCCATCGCCGAGCACCCACACGGCGCCGTGGACCGGGTCGATCTCGACGGCGACGACGAACGGCGCGATCGCCGGGTCCGGGCAGTCAATGCGCGGCGCGGCGGCGTCGACCGGCGCGCCACCGTGGCCGACCAACTGCACCGACGCCGGCGCGATGGCGCCCGTGGCCGCCCGGGCCAGTGTCGGAGCCAACGGCACGACGACCGAACCGCTCGCCGGCGTCATCACGGCCGTCGGCCGCGCCGGGCGCAGGGTCGGGTTGCCGACCGCCAGCGCGCCGACCAGCAGCAGCGCCGCCGACCATAGGTATGCCGTCCGGGCCATGGGGAAGGCGAAGAGGATAGCGACGGGCGGCCGTTTCGCACGCCAGGGGCATCGGCCCCATGGCACGGGGGATGCCGCTGCCTTGCCTGGGATCCCACCCCCCCTAGGATCCCGCCCCCAAACCGCCCGCCCAGGAACGACGTGACCGACGGCATCGCCAACGACCGCCTCCAGAAGCTCCAAGCCATGCGCGACGCCGGCCAGGACCCGTTCCCGGCCCGCGTCAGCCGGGGGCAGCCGATCGGCGAACTGCTGCCCGACTTCGCCGCCCGCATCGGTCAGGTGGTGACCATCTCCGGGCGCCTTGGCGTCGTGCGCGACTTCGGCAAGCTGCGCTTCGCGCACGTCGCCGACCGCACCGGCAGCCTGCAGGTCGGCTTCGAGCGCGATCGCCTGCCGGCCTTCTGGCCCAACCGCAAGCAGGTCGAGGGCAACGACCTCGTCAGCGTCACCGGCACGCTCGGCACCACGCAGAAGGGCGAGCCGACCCTGTGGGCCGCGCAGGTCGAACTCGCGGCGAAGGCGCTGCGGCCAGCGCCCGAGAAGTGGCACGGCCTCGTCGACACCGAGCAGCGCTACCGCATGCGCTACGTCGACCTCTACGCCAATCCGGAGGTGCGGCAGGCGTTCGCGACGCGCAGCAAGATCGTGCGCGAGGTGCGCCACTACTTCGACTCGCTCGGC
This sequence comes from Planctomycetota bacterium, assembly GCA_040375075.1. Taxonomy (GTDB): domain Bacteria; phylum Planctomycetota; class UBA1135; order UBA1135; family UBA2386; genus UBA2386. The sequence goes on from JBEITC010000228.1 coordinate 4,576, forward strand.
TACCTCGAGGTCGAGACGCCGATCCTGCAGCCGATCTTCGGCGGCGCGTCGGCGCGGCCGTTCGTCACCCACCACAACGCGCTCGACATGCAGCTCTACCTGCGCATCGCGCCGGAGCTGTACCTGAAGCGCCTGATGGTCGGCGGCATGGAGCGCGTCTACGAGATCGGCCGCGTGTTCCGCAACGAGGGCATCAGCACGCGCCACAACCCCGAGTTCACCATGCTCGAGAGCTACGAGGCATGGGCGGACTACCGCGACATCATGGCGCGCGTCGAGGGCCTGTTCGGCCACCTCGTCGAGACCGTGCTCGGCGGCAAGGGCGTCGTGACCTTCCGCGACAAGCCGTACGACCTGAAGCCGCCGTTCCAGAAGGCGCGCTACCTCGACCTGTTCGCGCAGCAGAACCCGGGCGTCGACTGGTTCGACCACCCGAGCTGCGTGCGCCGCGCCCGCGAGCTCGGCCTCAAGACCGACGGCATCGAGCCGGCCAAGCTCGCCAACGACGTGTTCGAGGCGACGGTCGAGGACACGCTGCAGGGCCCGATCTTCGTGCACGACTACCCGGTCGCGATCAGCCCGCTGGCCAAGCGCATGGCCGACGACCCGCGCGTGACCGAACGCTTCGAACTGTTCGTCGCCGGCATGGAGCTGGGCAACGCCTTCAGCGAGCTCAACGACCCGATCGACCAGGAGCAGCGCTTCGCCGAGCAGGTGGCGCACAAGGACGACGAGACGCCGGGCGAGGTCGACGTCGACTACGTCACCGCGCTCGAGTTCGGCATGCCGCCGGCCGGCGGGCTCGGCATCGGCATCGACCGCCTGTGCATGCTGCTGACCGGCTCGACGTCGATCCGCGACGTCGTGCTGTTCCCGCTGCTGCGCCGCGTCGAGGCCAACCCCGAAGCGCCCCCCGCCGGGGCCGCGGACGCGCCGCAGCCGTGATCGACGCCTTCAGCCCGTTCGTGGCGTGGCGCTACCTGCTGACGCGCCGCATCAACCTGCTGGCCGTCGGCGGGGTCACGTTCGCGGTCTGGGCGATCCTGCTGGTCGACAGCGTCTTCACCGGCTTCGTCAGCCAGATCCGCAGCGACGTGCGCGGCAGCGCGTGCGACCTGATGGTCACCGAGCTGCCGCACGACACCTCGTACGAGGCGCTGCGCGGCGTGCTCGAGGCCGACGCCGACGTCGTCAACACGGCGCCGCGGCTGCGCCACCACGGCATGCTGCAGCAGGTGCGCGCGCGCACCGGCTCGGCGCGCGCGCAGGGCAGCTCGCAGGTCGACTTCGACCACACCGAGAACGGCTTCGCGCTGCTGGTCGGCATCGACCCGGCGCGCGAGGAAGCGATCGGCGGCCTGCGGCAGTGGCTCGTGCGCGGTCCCGAGGAACTGGCGCAGCGCTACCCCGGCGACTTCTGGCTGTCACCGACGATCGACGAGGCCGACGCGGCGCGCAAGGCGCGGCTGGCGATGCCCGACGCCGACGAATGGCGCGCGCGACGCCGCGCCGGCCTGCCGCACGAGCCGAAGACCGAGGACCAGCGCGGCGCCTGGCCGGGCGTGCTGCTCGGCTGGCAGCGCATCCGGCGGCTCGGCTGGTTCGCCCGCAGCGAACCGTTCGACGTCGTCTGCGCGTCGTTCACCGGCGGCGACGGCGACGCCGCGCTGCACACCCACTCGGCCCGCGTCGGCTTCGCCGGCGTGTTCGCCACCGGCAGCCGCGCCGCCGACG
>JBEITC010000575.1:0-2153 GCA_040375075.1 Planctomycetota bacterium
CGCCGGCCACGACTGGCTCGGCTTCGCGCACGGCCATCCGCGCGCAGAGGCGACGCCGTCGGCGCGCGACCGCGCGGCGTTCTGGCCCGACTGCCTGCAGGCGATCGTCGGCGGCGAGGCGTGCGCCGAGTTGCGCGTGTTCTGGCGCGACTCCGGCGGCTGCCGCGAGCTCGCCTGCGTCGCCGCGGAGGCGCTGTGATCGTCGGCGTCGGCGTCGACAGCGTCGCCATCGCGCGGCTCGAGGAGTTGCTCGCCGCCCAGGGCGAACGGCTGTGGCGGCGGCTCTGCACCGACGCGGAAGCCGCCTACTGCCGCAGCCGCGCCCGTCCGGCCGAGTCGCTGGCGGCGCGCTTCGCCGCCAAGGAGGCGGCGATGAAGTGCCTGCGCACCGGCTGGGCCGAGGGCGTCGGCTTCCGCGACGTCGAAGTCGTGCGCGCGGAATCCGGCGCGGTGTCGCTGCAGTTGCACGGCGCTGCCGCCGCGTGCGCCGCCGCGCTCGGCGTGGCGCGTTGGCACGTCAGCCTGACGCACACCGACACCGACGCGACCGCGTTCGTGATCGCCGAAGCCTGAACGGCGGCGGCGCTCGCGGTAGCGGTCGCGTCAGCATCCGCGCAGCCGCCTTTGCCGCGTCCGCGCCAGCAGCTAGCCTCGGCGCCATGACGCCTCCCGTGCCGCCGCGTATCGCCTTCGCGACGCCTGCGTGGCCGCCGTCGCGGACGCAGAACGGCATCGCGACGTACGTCGGCTTCCTGCGCGCGGGGCTCGCGGCGCTCGGCGCGCCGAGCGCGGCGATCGCCGGCGACTGGGCGGACGACGGCGACCCGCTCGCCGTGCCCTCGGTGCACGGGACCGGACTGCCGTTCGTGCGCCGATGCCGGCGCGCGCTCGCGCGCCGGTTGCACGCCGATGGCGGACTGAGCTTCGCGATCGCCGACGGCATCGCGCTGGCGGCGCAGCGCCTCGCCCGACGCTGGTCGTTCGACGCGATCGAGATCGAGGAATCCTTCGGCATCGCCGCGGCGCTGCCGCGGAGCCTGCCGCCGGTGATCGTGCGCCTGCACGGACCGTGGTTCTTGACCGGCGCAGCCTCGGGCGTGCCCGCCGACGAGGCCTTCCGCACGCGCGTCGCCGCGGAATGGCGCGGCATGCAACGCGCGGCCATCGTCACCGCGCCGACGCAGGCGCTGCTCGACGCGGTGCGCACGCAATATGGCGCGCTGCCCGCGCGCACGGCGGTCGTGCCCAACCCCGGGCCGCGCCCCGCCACCGACGGTTGGTCGCCGGGAACGTCGCGCCGGATCGTGCACGTCGGCCGCTTCGAGCGCCTCAAGGGCAGCGACGTGGTGCTCGATGCGTTCGCGTCGCTGGCATCGCGCTTCCCCGACGCGGAACTCGCGATCGTCGGCCCGGACCTCGGCATGCGCATGGCGGACGGCTCGCTGGCGAACTTCGACGCGTTCGTGCGCGCGCGCGGCTATCCCGCGGCGGTGACGGCGCGCATCCGCTTCCACGGCCCCATGCCGCCCGCCGAAGTCACGGCGCTGCGCCGCGCCTCGGCGATCTCGGTCGTCGCCTCGCGCTACGAGAACTTCCCGATGACGGTGCTCGAGGCCATGGCCGACGGCTGCCCGCTGGTGGCGACGGCGGTCGGTGGCATCCCCGAGATGCTGCGCGACGGCCACACCGCGCGCCTGTGCCCGGCGGGCGACGCCGCGGCCCTCGCGGCAGCGCTCGCCGACGTGCTCGGCAATCCAACCGCCGCCGCCGAACGTGCGGCAGCCGCTCGCGCCGACTACGCGCAGCGCTTCACGCCCGACGCCGTCGCGGCGCGAATGCTCGCGCTGTATCGCGACCTGCTGCCAGCCGCCCGGAGCTGACGCGCGCAGCGCAGCGTCGCGTCAGCGCACCATGCCGCGGGCGACGACGCCGTCGAGCCCGAGCGGCGCCAACGGCACGACCGCGAACGTCGGCGCCGACTTGGGGTCGAGCGGCCGCCGCTCGCTCTGGCACAACAACGCGCCGTCGAACGAGACGCTGACGAGCGCCGTGGTCCGCTGCGCACTGGGCACGATCTTCACGGTCAGCCCGTGCACGCCACCCGGGACCGCGGCGGCCACGGGCGCGTCGGTCGCGAGCGCGCGCACGATGGC
>JBEITC010000305.1:0-5033 GCA_040375075.1 Planctomycetota bacterium
CCGGCCGCAGCGGCGAGGCGCCCCGGAGAGATCGCCCGGGGCGCGGCGCGCGCCTCGCTCAGCGCGCGCGCCGGCTGGCCGCCTTGCCCGACTTCTTCGCCGCGCCCTTCGCCACCTTGCGACCGCCCGCCGCGCGCGCCGGCTTGCCGCGCGGCCGGTCGAAGTGGCTCTGCAGGATGCGCGCGACGCACGCCGTCAGGCGCTTGCCCATCGGGATGTGCAGGAACTCGTTGGGACCGTGCGCATTGCTCTGCGGGCCGAGCACGCCGGTGATGAAGAACTGCGCGTCGGGGAACTTGGCGCCGAGCATGCCCATGAACGGGATCGTGCCGCCCTCGCCCATGTAGACGCACGGCTTGCCGAAGCAGGCCTGCGATGCGGCGGCGGCGGCGTTCTCGAGCCAACCGGCCAGCGGCGGCGCGTCCCAGCCGACGCTCGCCTTCTCGGCCGAGAACGTGATCTTGGCGCCATACGGCGGATCCTGCGTCATCACCTTCTTGAGGTGCTGCAGGCACGCCTTCTCGTCGGCGCGCGGGGGGATGCGCAGCGACAGCTTGAACGTCGAGAACGGCCGCAGCACGTTGCCGGCCTTCTCGACGTGCGGCACGCCGTCCTGGCCGATCAGCTCGACGAACGGCCGCCACGTGCGGTTGAGCACCAGCTGCTGCAGGTCCTTGGCCATCGCCTTCGCGCCCTTCTGCCACGGGAAGCGCTGCCAGATGGTCTGGCCGAGCACCTTGCCGGCGACCTTCGCCTGCGCCTGCCGCTGCGCTGGGATGGCGACGTGGAACTGCTTCGGCAGGATGCGGCCGGTGGCGCTGTCCTCGAGCCGCTCCATCAGCTGGCGGAAGATCCGGAACGTGCTCGGCACGATGCCGCTGGCGTCGCCGCTGTGGACGCCCTCGGTCAGCACGTCGATGCGGATGTCGCCGCCGACGAGGCCGCGCAGCGACGTCGTGCACCACAGCTGGTCGTAGTTGCCGCAGCCGGAGTCGAGGCAGACGACGAGGCTCGGCGTGCCGATGCGCGCCTTGAGCGCGTCGATGTAGTGCGGCAGGTCGTAGCTGCCGCTCTCCTCGCAGGCCTCGATCAGCACGACGCAGCGGCTGTGCTTGCCGCCGGCCTCGCGCAGCGCGCGGATCGCCGTCAGCGACGCGTACGCGGCGTAGCCGTCGTCGGCGCCGCCGCGGCCGTAGAGCTTGTCGCCCTTGCGCACCGGCTCCCACGGGCCGAGGCCGTCGAACCAGCCGGTCATCTCCGGCTGCTTGTCGAGGTGGCCGTACAGCAGCACCGTGTCGTCGCCTTCGCCCGGCACCTCCATGTAGATCAGCGGCGTGCGGCCCGGCAGCTGCACGACCTCGACCGTCAGCCCCTCGATCGGCTGCGCCTTGCACCAGCCGGCGATCAGGTCGACGGCGCGCTGCATGTGCCCCGCCGCCGCCCAGTCCTTGTCGAACGCGGGCGACTTGTTGGGGATGCGGATGTAGTCGACGAGCTGCGGGACGATGTCCTGTTCCCACACGCCGTCGACGAACGGAGCGAGCTTGCGGTCTTCCATGGCAGGACCGCGATGCGAACCGAAGGGCCGGCCGCGCACAAGCGGCTGGCGGAAGGCACGCCGCGACGCCGGCGCGCCTTCCGCCGCTTCCGTCGTCACTTGCCACGGTTCATGACCGCATCCGTCGCGGCCGCCCGCGCGGCATCGAGCTCACCGCGCCACGCCGCGGCTTCGCTCGCGTGGCCAAACGCTTCGTGCAGCCGGACGAGGCGCTCGAGCGCTTCGGGAATGCGTTGCGCGCCTTGCCGCGGGACGCTCGCCGCGCGCGCCTTCATGCCGCGGTAGCCGTCGAGCAACAACGGCTCGGCCTCGGCGAGCTTCCGCTGGCCGAGCAGCGCGCCACCGAGCATCGACATCGTGTGGAACGTCGCCCATTCCTCGGGCCGCGCCGTCGCCCGGATCGCCAGGGCCTCGCGCAGCAGGGGCTCCGCCTCGTGCCACGACTGCATGCCGAGCAGGTGCAGGCCGAGCGTCGCGAGCCATCCCGCCAGCACGGGACTGTCCTCCGGCAGCGCCGTTCGCGACGCCGCCAGGACGTCCCGCATCCGGCGAACGCCCGGCTCGGACTTGCCCTGCTGCAACAGCGCCTCGGCGAGTTCGGCGCTGGCTGCCAGGACGAGCGGATGCGCGCCCGGGAAGAGCCGCTGGCGCATCTCCAGCGACGCGACCAGCAGCGGCTCCGATTCGGCGTGCGCCCCACGCAGCGTGAGCAGCCGCGCCAGACGCTGGAGGCAGGTCGCCACGTCCGGGTGGTCGGCCGGATGCAGGCGCTGCCACGTCGCCAGCGCCTCGCGATGGCACTGCTCGGCGCCGTCCTTGTCGCCGCGCTCCTCGAGCACGGCTCCGAGGCTGGTGACGAGCTCAGCCACCTCCAGGTGGTCGCCCGGGACGTGGCGCCGCTGCATGGCCAGCGCCTCGCGCAGCAACGACTCGGCCTCGGCGAGGTCGCCGCGGACCTTGCGCAGATGGCCCAACTGCTGGAGATCGCTCGCCAACTGCGTGTGGTCGCACGGGACGAGCCGCGCGCGCATGGCCAGCGCCTCCCGGAGCAGCGTCTCGGCGCCCGCGAGTTCGCCGCGCGCGATCTGCAACGAGCCGAGGTTGCCGAGGGCTGCGCAGGTCGCCTCGTGGTCCCCGGCGTGGGCCGCGCGCGCCAGCGCCACCGCAGGCTGCAGCATCTCGTGCGCGTCGTCGAGCGCGGCGATCTGCTGGTACGTCCTGCCGATCGTGGCGCGCAGCGTCAACTCTGCCTCCGGCGCCGAGTGCAGCGCGCCCTCCTCGATCCGCGCCGCGGTCGCGTCCATCAACTCCTTCAGCATGGTGGTGTCGCGCCCCATGGCCACGCTCGGCCCGACCCCGCGCAGCGTCTCCGTCATGAATCCGGCGATGAGGTCCGAGCGCTGGCGCGCCTCGGCCTCGTGCGCCTGCGCGGCCTCGGCGCGTCTTGCCGCGGCGATGGCGTCCGCGGCGCTCTGCTGGGCCTCGACCCTGGCGCGCGACTCGGACGCCGCCGCGAGCGTGGCCCGCTGCGTCTGCTCGTCCGCGCGGGTCCGCTCCTCGAGCGCGCGCAGCATGGCCGCGGTCGTGCCGATCACGCCGAGCACCAAGGCCGCCGCGACGACGACGCCCGTCAGCACATGTCCGCGGTTGCGCTTGACGAACTTGCGCAACCGATAGCCAGCGCTCGGCGCCGCCGCCGTGACCGGCTCGTCGCGGAGGTGGCGCAGGATGTCGGCCGCGAGCCCGTTCGCCGTCTCGTAGCGGCGCGAACGATCCTTCTCGAGGCACTTCATCACGATCCAGTCGATGTCGCCGCGCAGCTGCGAGCTCAGTTGCCTCGCGTCGATGCTGCGCAGCAGCGCCGTGCGGGCGCTCGTGTCGCCGAGCGACGAGATGCGCGTGCTCGGCTTGTGCGGCTCGTCCTCGCGGATCGTCCGCATCATCTCCGCGAAGCCCTTCGTCACGAGTTGCTTGATGTCGAAGGGGGTCGTGCCCGTCAGCAACTCGTAGAGCAGGACGCCGAGCGAGTAGATGTCGCTGCGCGTGTCGATGTCGAGGCCCGACATGTCCGCCTGCTCCGGCGACATGTAGGCCGGCGTGCCGACCATCTGCCGGTGCTCGGTGAACAAGGTCCTGGTCGTCAGCTCGCCGGTCGTCGCCTTGGCGACGCCGAAGTCGATGACCTTGGGCGCCGGCGCCCCGTCGTGCAGCGTCACCAGCACGTTCGACGGCTTGATGTCCCGGTGGATGACGCCCTTCTGGTGCGCGTGCTGGATCGCCTGGCAGACCTTGGTGAACAACTCGAGCCGCGCCTTGGTGCCGACCTTCGCCTGGTCGCAGTACTCCAGGATCGGCACGCCCTTGATGTACTCCATCACGAAGTACGGACGGCCCATGTCGGTGGCGCCGGCGTCGAACACCTTGGCGATGTTCGGATGGTCCATGAGGGCCAGCGCCTGCCGCTCGGCCTCGAAGCGGGCCACGACCTGCTCCGTGTCCATGCCCCGCTTGATGACCTTCAGCGCCACCCGGCGCTTGATCGGCTCGCGCTGCTCCGCCAACCAGATCGTGCCCATGCCGCCTTCGCCGATCTGCGACAGCAGCGTGTAGTTGCCGATCCGATCGCCGGACTGCTCGCGGGCCGGCGCCTTGCCCGGCGACGTCGCCGCCGCGGGCGGCGACATCGGCGCGACCTCGCGGGCGCCGGCCGCGCTGCCGGCGCGCAGCATGCCTTCGACTTCGGCCCGCAGCGCCGGATTGCCGGCGCAGAAGCTGACGACCGCGGCGGCGCGCTTGGCGTCCGGCAGCTCGACCAGCGCCAGGAACACACGGCGAGCCTTGGCATTGAGGTCGTCGGTCATGGATTCCCCACGGCTTGGAACGCCACGCGCAGCGGCGCGCGACGCGACACCGACCGCCAACGTAGCAGGGCTCGCCGCGCGCACGACGGGCTGCAAGGTGCACTGCGTCCACCGACGAAGTGCGAAGCACGGGCGCGCGACCGTCGAATCGGGCGTCGAAAGGCTCCTTGCCGCTCCCGCGCTCGCACGCGCGATCTATCGTGCGCCGCCATGTCCCGCGCCGCCGTCACAGCCTCGCTGCTCGCCACGACCTGCTTCGCCGCCGCCATGGCGCCGACGGCGAGCGCCTGCGCGGCGAACGCCGCAATGGTGGCCGCGCCGCAATCCCCCCCGCCCGCAGAGGCGCCGTGGCCCGGACTCGCCGAGCTGCCCGCGCTCGTGCGCGAACATGGCCTGCAGCAGGACGTCGACGCGCTCGCGGCCGAGATCACCGAGTGGGCCAAGCCGCTCGGCGGCAGCAAGGCGAGCAGGCTGGCGCTCGACGCCTTCGCCGATCCGCTCGGCGCGCCGGCTGCGCTGCTTGCGAAGACCGACCGGCTCGACTCCGCGGCTCGGTCCGAGCCGCCGCTGCTGCGCGCGCTGCTAGACGAAGCGCGGAAGTTCATCGCTCTGCC
>JBEITC010000002.1:0-42563 GCA_040375075.1 Planctomycetota bacterium
GAGGACGGCCAGGAGTCGCGGAACGACGCCGGCTGGCGCCGCTCGCCCGCGCTGGCGACGCAGCGCTGGCGCTCGCGTCGTCGCATCGTCACCGCAGGCGCGAGGCCGCGCCTCGCCCCGCGGCATCGCCCGCGCCGCGGCAGCCTCGGCCACCGGCGCGCGGGCCGCCACCGTCACCGATCGAACGTCAGATGTCGATGTTGGTCGCTTCGAGCGCGTGCTTCTCGATGAACTCGCGGCGCGGCTCGACCTCGGGCCCCATCAGCACGGTGAAGATCTTGTCGGCCTCGACGAGGTCGCTGACGGTCACGCGACGCAGCGTGCGGCGCGCCGGGTCCATCGTCGACTCGAAGAGCTGCGACGGGTTCATCTCGCCCAGGCCCTTGTAGCGCTGGATGTCGAGGTCCTTCTCGCAGGTCTTCTGGATCGTCTCGATCGCCTCGAACAGCGTCGGCGACTTCTGGCCCGCGGACTCGCCGCCGGCCTTGATCTCGTACGTCGAGCCGTCGGACGGCTTCGGCCAGCCGACCGGCGCGCCGGCGGCGTCGATCTTGAGCATCTGGGCCTGCACGTCGCCGCCGAGCAGCAGCGCCCATGCCTCGCAGTCGGCCTCGTCGCGGCGGCACGGCGAATCCGGGCCTTCGTAGACGACGACGTCGCGGCCCTTCTGCGTGCGCAGCGTCTCGATCGCCGCCGCGAGCTGGTCCTCGTTGTCGAGGAAACGGCCCTTGCCGCCCTCGACGAACCACGTCGTCGGCAGGTGGCGGGTCGGCACGGTCGCGGCCGCGAGGTACTCGCCGAACGGCACGTTGGCGTCCGGCGGCAGCTTGTTCTGCAGCTCGCGCACGCGGCCGACGAGGTCCATCAGCTGGCGCAGCTCGCGGCCGGTCCACTTGCGGCCGGCGGAGTGCTCCATCGAGGTGGCGCCGAGGCCGAGCTCGGCGAGCAGGTTGACCTTGTCCTCCTCGGTGACCGCGTAGCGCTCGGTCTTGCCCTTCTTGATGCGATAGAGCGGCGGCTGCGCGACGAACACATGGCCGCGCATCACGAGCTCCGGCATCTTGCGATAGAAGAGCGTCAGCAGCAGCGTGCGGATGTGCGAGCCGTCGACGTCGGCGTCGGTCATCACGATGACCTTGCCGTAGCGCAGCTTGTCGGTCTCGAACTCGTCGGTGAGGAAGCCGGTGCCGATCGCGCTGACGATCGTCTGGATCTCCTCGTGGTCGAGGATGCTGTCGACCGCCGCCTTCTCGACGTTCAGGATCTTGCCGCGCAGCGGCAGGATCGCCTGGTGGCTCATGCGGCCCTGCTTGGCCGTGCCGCCTGCGGAGTCGCCCTCGACGAGGAACAGCTCGGCTTCGTCGCGCGGCGTCCCCTTCTGGCAGTCGGCGAGCTTGGCCGGCAGGCCGCCGCCCTCGAGCGCCGACTTGCGGCGCACGAGGTCGCGCGCCTTGCGGGCCGCCTCGCGCGCGCGCAGCGCGTCGATCACCTTGCCGTAGATGGTCTTGGCCGTGCCCGGGTTCTCCTCGAAGTAGGTGCGGATGCCGTCGCCGACGACGGTCTCGACGATCGACTGCACCTCGCGGTTGCCGAGCTTGATCTTGGTCTGCGACTCGAACTGCGGGTCGGGGACCTTGACCGACACGACCGCCGCGAGGCCTTCGCGGAAGTCCTCGCCCGACGGCACCGTGTCCTTCTCCTTCAGCACCTTCTCCTGGCGCGCCCAGTTGTTGAGCGCGCGCGTCAGCGCGGTGCGGAAGCCCTGGAGGTGCGTGCCGCCCTCCAGCGTGTTGATGTTGTTGACGAACGAGAAGACCGACTCGTTGTAGCCGTCGTTGTATTGGAGGGCGATCTCGACCTCGTAGACCTTCTCGGGGTCCTCCGACGACGGCATCGACCGGCGGAAGTAGATGACGTCCTTGTGCAGCGGCGACTTGCCGCTGCCGAGGTCCTTGATGAACTCGACGAGACCGTCGGGGAACTGGAACTCCTCGCCCTTCTCGATGCGCTCGTCGTAGAGCGTGATGTGCAGCTTGGTCGAGCCCATCAGGTAGGCGAGCTCGCGCAGGCGCTTGCGGAGGATGTCGTAGCTGAACTCCGTCGCCTCCATGATCTGCGGGTCGGCCTTGAACCGCAGCATGGTGCCGGTCTTGTCGGTCTTGCCGATGACCGTCAGCTCGCTGGCCTTCTGGCCGCGCATGTAGGTCTGGCGATGGATCTTGCCGTCGCGCGAGACCTCGACGTCGAGCACCTCGGCGAGCGCGCAGACGCAGCTGATGCCGACGCCGTGCAGGCCGCCGGAGACCTTGTAGCTGCCCTTGTCGAACTTGCCGCCCGAGTGCAGCTTGGTCAGGATCACTTCGAGCGCCGGCTTGCCGGACTCGTGCATGTCGACCGGGATGCCGCGGCCGTCGTCCTTGATCGACACCGTGCCGTCCTTGTGGACGCGCACGTCGATGCGCGTGCAGCGGCCGGCCAGGGCTTCGTCGACGGAGTTGTCGACGACCTCCCACACGAGGTGGTGCAGGCCCTTCATCCCGGTGTCGCCGATGTACATCGCCGGGCGCGTGCGCACCGCGTCGAGACCTTCGAGGACCTTGATCGAACTTGCGTCGTAGCGCTTCTCGGTCGTGTTGGCGTCAGACATGTCCCGTGCCTCCCAGCCGGATGTCCAGCCGGGCGATCGGTTGATTGGGTACGAGTTGGTTGATGCGTTGCCGGATCTCGTCGCGGCGGAAGCCGGACAGTTCGGCGTAGAGCGGCGCGGAATCGACTTCGAGCGTGAGCTTGCCCCCGCGGCAGCCGACCACCTGGCAGTGCGGCCGCAGGCGCGGCGCTAGGATCTCGTCCAGCGCGTCGTGGTAGGCGCTGCGCTGCTTCGACGTGCCTGCCTGCGCGAGGATGCCGCGCAGGAAGTCGCCGACGGGTTGGGGCTCGGCCACGTGGGTTCCGATCAGGAGCCGCTGATCGGCATGACGATGTAGGTGAACGACTCGCCGAGCGTGAACTTCGCCGGCATCGAGTCGTCCGACATGTCGAGGCGCACCGTGTCGAGTTGGCAGACTCGCAGCGACTCGAGGATGTAGTCGGGGTTGAAGTTGATGCTGCCGCCTGCCCCCTTCACGTCCGCGTCGATGGTCACGTCGGCGCGGCCGCGGGTCGAGCTGTCGGCGGTCATGCGCAGCGACTGCTGGCCGATCTCGAAGCGCACGACGCGCATGTCCGACGAGCACAGGACCGACGACCGGCGGAGCGCGCCTTCCAGCACCGCCCGCGGGATCTCGACCGTCGTGTCGGCCGACTTCGGCACGACGCCCTCGTAGTCGGGGAAGCGCGTCTCGAGCAGTTGGCTGACCAGCTGGGCCTTGCCGGTGACGAAGACGATCTGCTTGTCGCCGACCTCGATGGTCAGGTTCTCCTTGCTGCCCTCGGACAGGGCGCGGGCAAGGGTGTTGAGCGCGCGCAGCGGGATCACCACCTTGCACTCGGCCTTGGTAGAGACGGTGGCGTAGCTGATGGCGAGGCGCCGGCCGTCCGTGGCGACCATGCGCAAGGTGCCCTCGCTGGCGTCCAGCAGGACGCCGTTGATGGCGTAGCGCGTCTCCTCGCGGGCCGCCGAGAAGGCGGTCTCCTGGATCATCCGGAGCATCCTGCCGGCCTCGATCTCGATCTTCTTGCCGCCCTTCACCTGGGCCTCGTCCGGGAACTGGGCGGGATCCTCGCCCAGCAGGACGAAGTTGCCGCCGCCGCTCTCGATGCGGCAGCGCTGATCGGTGCTCTCCAGGGTGACCGTCGGATCGCTGAGCTCGCGCAGCAAGGCGCCCGTCTCGCGGGCCGGCAGCAGCACGCTGCCCTTCTTGGAGACCTTGACCGAGTCGAGCACGACGCGGGCGGCCATCTCGAGGTCCGTCGCGAACAGCGTGATGCCGTCGTCGCTGGCTCGGACGAGGAAGTTCTGCAGGATCGGCTTCGTGGTCTTCACCGGGACGACGGAGGACACGACGTTCACGGCTTCCTGCAGAGCCGTACGGTCACAGAGGATCTTCATCGTTCGCGTTCGACTGGTCTCGGATCGGGGGACGCAGCGGCGCGTGGAGCGGGCTGCGCGGCGCACGACGCGGTGAAGTAGTTAGAGAGAGAATTCTTCTCTCATCACCACCCTCCGTGCCGTCACGAGTTGGGAAGGTTAGCGGTCGAAAGGCTCCCGAAAGAAGGGAAACAGCCGTTTCGAGGCGATCCTCGCGTCTGGAAAACCAGCCGGAAAACGACTCGGAAAGACCTCGCATTTTCGACACGCGGAGCGGCTGACGAAGCCGGGCCGCAGACCTCCGGACAGTCGTGCACACGGCTCCGCGGAATGCCCACGGAACGCCCCACGGGACTGCACAGGTCTTTGGACGTTTGCAGCCGCCGGATCTCGCGTCGCGGTGCGGCCGAGGCGCCAACGCGTCAAAAGATCCGCCGGTGGCAAGGAGGCCACGCGCGAGCGGGCTGGCGACGGCGACGAGCGCCGGAAGCGGCTGTTCCACCGGATCGGATCGCCGGGAACGCGCACGGTGGCGCCCAGGATCGAGTTCCAGGGCGGAGCCAGCGTCACCACAGGGGCAGGCGCTCATCGAACAAGCGCCTGCCCAGCAGGCTCAGCGGCCGTCTCAGGTGCGGAAGGAGCGCGTCAGCAGGCGGTTGCCCAGCCCGTCCAGCAGCTCCTTGAACATGCGGTCCTTCTGCGACCGCTCGCGGATCTTGTTGACCGCGTACAGCACGGTCGTGTGGTCACGGTTGCCGAAGATGCGGCCGACGTCCTCGAGCGAGCTCTCGGTGTGATCGCGCAGCAGGAACATGGCGATCTGGCGCGGCAGGCTGACGGTCTGCGTGCGGCTCTTGCCGGTCAGCTCGCGCGCGGTGATGGCGAACTCCGAGGTGATGAGCGTCATCACGTCGTCGACCGACACCTGGGCGTGGCGCGACGGCATGCCGCGCACGCAGTTCTCGGCCAGCGCCAGCGAGATCGGCTGGTCCGTGATCGCGGCGATGCCGACGACCTTGATGACCGCGCCTTCGAGCTCGCGGATGTTGGTCGTGACGCGCTCCGCCAGGTAGCGGGCGACGTCCTCGGGCAGTTCGACGCCGCGGCCGGCGGCCTTGCGGCGCACGATCGCGACGCGCGTGTCGAAGCACGGCGCCTCGACCTCGGCGACGAGGCCCCACTTGAAGCGCGAAACGAGGCGCTCCTCGACCGTCGGGATCTCGACCGGCGGACGGTCGCTCGACAGGACGATCTGCTTCTGGGCGTCGTACAGCGCGTTGAACGTGTGGAAGAACTCGTCCTGCGTCTTTTCCTTGTTGGCCAGGAACTGGACGTCGTCGATCACCAGCACGTCGGCGCTGCGGTAGTAGTCGCGGAACGCGTCGAGCTGGTGCGTCGTGATCGCCTGGATGAAGGCGTTGGTGAAGTCCTCGCAGCTCAGGTAGAGCACGCGGGCGTTCGGGTCGCGGCGCAGCACCGTGTGGCAGATCGCCTGCAGCAGGTGCGACTTGCCCAAGCCGACGTTGCCGTGGACGAACAGCGGGTTGTAGGCGCAACCCGGGTTCTCGCCGATCGCGAGCGACGAAGCGTGCGCGAGGCGGTTGCACGGACCGACGACGAAGCGGTCGAACGTGTAGTTCGGGTTGAGCGTCTGTGCGGTGCGGCGGGCGGCGAAGCTCGGCACGGCCTGCGCGCTGACCGCGGCCGGTCCGACCGGCAGCGAGGGCATGGCGGAGGCGACCGGCGTCGGCGGGGTGCGCGCGTCACGGGTGCGCATCAGGCGGTCGGCTTCGTCCGACATCGCCACCGGCTGGGCGAAGCGCAGGCTGTCGAAGCCGTCCTCGTCGCGGTGCGTCAGCACGACGCGCCGGCGCGGCTCGCCGAGCGCGGCGACCGCCTCCTGCAGCGTCGACAGGTAGTTCTTCTGCAGCCAGTCGCGAACGAACTGGCTGGTGACGGAGAGTTCGATCTCCTGGTCGTCGACGCGGCGAACGTCGAGCGACCGGAACCAGGTCTCCAACTGCTCGCGCCGGATCCGGGATCCGAGGTGTTGCAGCAGGGAGCGCAACAGACCTCGTTCGCTGCCCGCGTTCGTCGCGGCTTGCGTCACGGGGTCCGGAGCAGGGGCGTCCACCATGGGGGCGACTGGGAGGGCAGCGGGTTGGTGTGAGAGGCGCACCCGTTGCAAGCGACGAGACGGCCGTCCACCGACCGCTTTAGGGCGGGGGCCGAACGAGACGTGCGGGCTGGCTCAGGGAGGGAAGAGCGGCAAGTTTCCGGCTAGGCAACCGGATCGCGCCGTCGACTGACGCTTCGTTTCTTACCGATGCCATCGAGCCGTGCAAGGGCGCGCGCACAACTTTGCGCACGAACTTCACAGGGTCTTCGACATCGCATCGCGCCGCGAGTTCGCTCGCCTGCGTAGGACAACCACTTCGGCGCGCAGCTCGCTGCGAAACCAGCGCTCCACACGACGTCAGATTTTCTTCTGCAACGTCCGCACGACCTCACCAGTCCGTCCACCGGTTCTGCGCAAGCTCTCCAGATCGTCGCGCCAGCCGAAGCTGAAGCGCACGCAGGCGCGCGCCTCGGCTTCTTGCAGGCCGATGCTGGTCAGGATGCGCGGCGGCGTCGGCGCGCCGGACGAACACGCCGAGCCGTGCGAGGCCTGCACTCCCGCGAGGTCCAGCGCCGGCACCAGGTTGCGGCCGTCGACGCCTGGGAAGTGCACCATCGCCGTGTTGGGCAGGCTGTCGGCCAGCGGTGTCAGCAGGCGATGGGCCGCGCCGGTCGCCGTGAGCGCGGCGAGGAAGTTCGTGCGCGCTTCCGCCATGCGCTCGGCCCGCGCTGCCTGCTCGCGCACCGCCAACTCGATCGCCAAGGCGTTGGCTGCCGCCAGCGCCGGACTCTGCGTGCCTGGCCGCACGCCGAGTTCCTGGGCGCCGCCGCGGAGGAGCGGCTGCAGCCGGTGGGCGAGATCCGGTCCGACCAGAATGCCGTGACCGCGCAGACCCCCTGCCTTGTGCGGCGACAGGGCGACGAACGCGCCGCCGGCGAAGAGCTCGCCCAACGGCAGCCGGCCGAGTGTCTGCGCGGCATCGACGAAGCACGGCACGCCAAGCGACGCTGCCAGGGCGATCGCCGCGGCGACCGGCTGCACGGCGCCGAGTTCGCTCTGGGCGTGCACCAGCGCGATCAGGCCGACGGGGCGCGCCGGCTGGGTCACGATCGCGCGGCCGTCGCGATCGACCGACCACGGCGCCACGCCGCGCGCCTGCGCCGGCTCGTGCACCGCCGCGTGTTCGGTCGGCGCGAGCGCCACCGGCAGGCCGGGGTCGCCGAGGCCGCGGACGGCGAGGTTGGCGGCCTCGGTGCCGCCGCTGGTGAACACCACGTCGGCGGCGACGACGCCCAGCGCCGCGGCGATGCGCTGGCGCGCTTGCTCCAGCTCGGCGCGGGCGCGGCGGCCGGCGCCGTGCGCGCTCGCCGGATTGCCAGGGCAGCGACCCTCGACCTCGACGAAGCGGGCGACGACCTCGGGCAAGGCCGGCGCGCCGGCGTTGAAGTCGCAGAACTGCGGCGCCGTGGTCATCGCCTGGCGAGCACGCGCGCGTAGATCGCTTCGTACTGGGCGACGATGCGATCGACGCCGAAGTGCTCGATGGCGCGCTGCCGCGCGGCGGTGGCGAGGCGGCCGTGCAGGTCGGGGTCGCGCAGGATCGTCAGCGCCGCCGCCGCCAGCGCGTCGGGTTGGCCGAGCGGGGCGAGACGACCGGTGTCGCCGAGCACCTCGGCGACGCCGCCGACCGCGGTGCTGACGCACGGCACGCCGCAGGCCATCGCCTCGAGCATCGAGAGGCCGAACCTCTCCGTCTCCGACGCCGACAGGAACAGGTCCGCCTGCGCCAGCGAGCGCTCGAGGTCGTCCTGCATGCCGACGTGCTCGACGCGTTCGCGGCAACCGAGGTCGGCGGCGACGGCGAGCGCGTGCTCGCGGTCGGGGCCGTCCCCCACCAGCAGCAGTCGCGCCGGGACTTCGCGCTGGATCGCCGCGAACGCCCGCACGATGTCGGCGACGCGCTTCACCGGCCGGAAGTTCGACGCGTGCACCAGCAGGCGCTCCTGCTCGGGGCGCTGCGCCCACGGCTTGCGGTCGCCGGGCTGGAAGCGCCCGGTGTCGACGAAGTTGGGCACCACGTCGACCGGCTGACGAACGCCGAAGACCCGGTGCGTCTCGTCGGCGAGGAAGTGGCTGACGGCGGTGACCGCGTCGGACTGCTCGAGCGCGAAGCGCGTCGGCCGCATGTACGCCGGGTCGCTGCCGACGACGGTGATGTCGGTGCCGTGCAGCGTGGTGACGAAGCGGAGCCGGCCGTCGCCCATGCTGCGGGCTAGGAACGCGCTCACCGCGTGCGGGATCGCGTAGTGCACGTGGAAGAGGTCGATGCCGGCCTCTTCCTGCACTTCGAGCATGCGCGTCGCGAGCGCGAGGTCGTACGGCGGGTAGCGGAACAGCGGGTACGCCGAGACCGCGACCTGGTGGAAGCGCACGCTGCCGCCGCGCCGGAGCCGGCCGGGGCGGTCGTAGCTGAGCAGGTGGACGTCGTGGCCACGGCCGGACAGCGCCTGGGCCATCTCCGTCGCGACCACGCCGCTGCCGCCGACGGTCGGATAGCAGACGATGCCGATGCGCATGCGCCGAGGATGCTAGGGCCGACGGCGCGGGAATGGGAAGCCGGGGCGGTCGGATGCGGCGCGTCGGCCCGATGGCATCGACGGCCAGGTCGCCACTGACTCCGGCGATGCGCGGTCCGCGCGCGTTCGTGCCTCGCCGTGCCCCCGGCGGCTCAGCGGCGTGGCCGCGTCGGCGCCGTGGCGCGCGCGCTTGCCGTCGGCGCGGCGTCCGTGCCGTGGCGTCGAGCGACGCCTGCGCGCGGCGCAGCGCGCCGTCGCGTCCCTTCGTCGGCGATCAGCGGTCGCCGAACACGGTCGTCTTCGGCAGCTCGAGCGCGATCAGCAGGCGCTTCTGCTCGTCGACGTCGACCTTGCAGTGGCCGCCGAAGCCGGCCACGAACTCGCACAGCGTGATGGCGCGCTGGTGCACGTTGCGGTCGCGCTTGCCGCCGTTGCACTCGAACTCGACCACCACGGTCTCGCCCTCGTCGCGGGCGTGGATCGCCAGCTCGTCGCCGGCGCGCATGCGGCCGGTCGCGAGCGCGAGCGCGCGCTGCATCGCGCTGGCGAGCTGGTTGCCGGCGCAACGCACCGGGCCGAGCTTGGGCGCCAGCTGCATGCGCACCACGATCGGCATGCCGACCTTGGCGAGGCAGGCGTCGACCTCGCGGGCGAGGATCGGGCGCACCTCGCACTGCTCGGACGGCTCGATCGCGTCGACGACGCCGGTGACGAGCTCGTTGAGCGTCGCCATCTCCTCTTCGAGCAGCGACTCGAGCGCCGCGCCATCGGCGCCGTCGCCGACCTGCTGCACGCGGTACGCGCTCTCGTCGATGCGACCGAGGCACTGTCCGAGCATCGCCGTCAACCGATCCAGTTCGCTGTCGTGCGCCATGCTCCGCGTATCGGCAGTCCCGATCCGCGACATGAGGCAGGATTCGACGGTTTCCGCGGTCGCTCAGCCGGTTTCGCCGCCGTTCGCGGCGGGCGGGGTCTCGTCCTGGGCCGCGGTCTCCGCCGCGCCGGACTTCCGCTTGCCCGATGCCGCCGGCGCATGCGCGCCGGTTTGCGGCAGGCCGACCATGCCGAGGAACTCGGCGGCGAAGGCGTCGTAGTCCTTCGCGCCATTGCTGTCGGGAGCGTGCTCGAAGATCGTGCGGCCGAAGCTCGGCGCCTCCGCGAGCTTGACGTTGTTGCGGATGCGCGACTTCGTCAGCATCGCGCCGAAGTGCGCCTCGATCTCGCGCAGCACCTCGACGCTGAGGTTGGTGCGCGCGTCGAGCATGCAGGGCAGCACGCAGGCGACCTGGATCGCCGGGTTGAGCCGCTTCTGCACCAGCTGGATGACCTCCATCAGCTTGGCCATGCCCTGCAGCGACAGGTACTCGGCCTGCATCGGGATGATCACGTGATCCGCGGCGACGAGCGCGTTGGCGCTGAGCACGCCGAGCGACGGCGGGCAGTCGAAGAGCACGACGTCATGGTCCTTCGCGTCCGGCCACGCCTCGAGCGCCTCGCGCAGGATGGTCTCGCGGCCGATGCGGTTGGCGAGCACCTGCTCGACGCCGGCGAGCGACGTGTCCGACGGCACGACCGCGAGGTTGGGCGTCGTCGTCGGCTGCACGAGGCCTTGCAGCGGCGCGTCCTCGACCAGCAGGTTGGTCATCGTCTGGCCTTCGAGGTCGGGCCGCTTGTCGACGTGCACCGTCAGGTTGGCCTGCGGGTCCATGTCGAGCAGCAGCACGCGGAAGCCGCGCCGGGCGAGCGCGGCGCCGAGGTTGACCGTCGTCGTCGTCTTGCCGACGCCGCCCTTCTGGTTGATGACCGCGACGCGCTTCATGGATGCCACGAAGACCATGGTCGCCGCGCCCCGCGCCGCGGCAAAGCCCAAACTCCGCGCGGCCGGCGCGGCACTGCCGGTCGCGCTGCCGGTCGCGCTGCCGGTCGCGCTGCCGGTTGCACTGCCGGTTGCACTGCCGGTTGCACTGCCGGTCCAGCTGCCGGTTCAGCGCAACAGCGTCGCGAGGCCGGCGACCGGCAGCGGGCCGTCGTGCACGAACGCTTCGCCGCGGGCCACGCCGATCGAAGCGCCGTGGAAGCGGTCGCGCACCTCGGCGCGCTCGACGACGTCGAGCCCCAGCACGAGGTGGCCGCGGTCCGGCGGGTTGGTCTGCGAGCGGTAGCAGCGCACGACCTCGTCCTTGCGCGCGGCGACGGCGCTGACGTCGACGACGAGCGACGGCACGGGCTGGCGGTTGCCCGGGTAGCGCAGGAACAACCGCGGCCGCCACGGCGCGCCGAGTTGCGGCTGGTGGTTCTTGAGTCCGGCGAGGAACCACGCGCGCTCGAGCAGCTTCGCCGCCGCCACGTGGTCGGGGTGCACGTCGTGCGCCAGCGGGCCG
The DNA here is from genome assembly GCA_040375075.1 of Planctomycetota bacterium. Classification (GTDB taxonomy): domain Bacteria; phylum Planctomycetota; class UBA1135; order UBA1135; family UBA2386; genus UBA2386. The sequence continues at coordinate 11,104 of JBEITC010000002.1, forward strand.
AGCAGCAGCTTCGGCTTCGCCTGCCGCAGCGCCGCGACCAGCAGGTCGCAGCCGCGCTCGTCGTCCTCGCGCACGCCGGCGTCGGGCAACCCGAGGTTGGCGCGGAAGGCGCAACCGAGCCGTTGCGCCGCCGCCGCGGCCTCCGCGTCGCGGTCCTGCTGCGTGCCGCGCGAGCCCTTCTCGCCGCGCGTGCAGTCGACGACGCCGACCGTCAGGCCGGCGTCGCGCAACTGCAGCAGCGTGCCGGCGGCCGCGATCTCGACGTCGTCCGGGTGCGGCCCGACGGCGAGCGCGTCGCACGGGACCACGACGAGGCCAGTCACGACGCGCCGATCTCCAGCATGCCGTGCTCGACCAGGAACGGATCGGCGGCGGCGACCAGCGCGTCGGCGATCTTGACGCCGTAGGCGTTGAGGTACTGCAGCGGGCCGAGCACGCGCTCCTGGATGCGGTTGCGCGGCCGCAGCGTGCTGCACAGGCGGCGCAGCTGCTTGATGCCGGTGCCCTCGCGGTTCTGGCGGGCGTTGCGCACCTTCTGCTGCAGGCGCTCGATCTCCTCGACCGACTTGCTGCGCGCGCGATCGAGCGCGGCGAGCATCGACGCGTCGATCGCCTCGAGCTTGCTGCTGATGCTCGCGAGGCTCTCCTGGATGCGCGCCTGCAGGCCGTCGAGCGACTCCTCGATCTCGTCGCCGTCGTCGCCGGCGAGCAGCTTCTCGGCGAGCTTCTCCGGCGGCTGGTCGAGGTCGGGCAGGTCGAGCGAGAAGCGCGACAGCAGGCGCTGCATCGACGGCTCGACCAGCGTCAGCGACGCGCGCGGCACGAACACCGGCATCGGCACGCCGAGCAGCTTGTAGAGCGGCGCGATCGTGCACAGGTACGACAGCTCGCCCGGGCCGACGACGAACGCCAGCGTCGGCAGGATGGCGTCCTGCCACAGCGGCCGCAGCAGCACGCCCGGGCTGAGGTCGGCGACCTTGCCGTACTCCTCGCCGTCGCCGAGCGGCTGGCGGATGCCGCCGGTCAGCTCGAACATCATCGTCGTCGCGGGATCGAGCGTGACGTCGATGCCGACGTCGCCGAGGTCGTCGCACGTCTGCTTGACCTTGTCGCGGATCTGATGGCTCTTCTGCCACCAGCCCTGCAGCGGCTCGAACGCCGCCGCCGGCAGGTCGCGCGGCTCGACGATCACGAGGCCGTGGTGGCCGAACGCCGCGAACAGCAGGCGCGCCATCTGGCCGCCCAGCGTCTCGCCGTCGGACTTCGGCGCCAGCAGCTGCAGCAGCCAGTCGCGGTTGGCGGACGGCGGCAGCAGCGGCTCGATCTCGACCAGCAGCTTGCGCACCTCGGCGCCGGCGGCGATCGCGCGCAGCGGCTCGTTGGTGCGCGTCAGGTCGAGGCGGAAGCGCTGCACTTCCTGCTGCTGGTTGACCAGGAACAGGCGGTTGGCCTCCTCGAGGTCGTGGTCGTCGCTGTGGTTCCAGAACACCGGCACGACCTTGGGCGCGCCCGGCGTCGCCGCGAGCTCGCGGCACAGCCGGATCGCCGTGGCGACCGTGTGGAAGGTGAACAGCGGGCCGCCGAACAGGCCGGGCTGCTGGCCGGTGACGACGCACTGCGCGCCCGGGTCGCGCAGCGTCGTGATCGCCGCGAGCGACTCCGTCGGCGCGCCGTGGCGCTCCGCGTACGCCTGCAGCGCGTCGCAGACGGCGCCGCGCGGCACGAGGCGCTCGCCGGGCTTCGGCGCGCGCTGCAGCATCTCGGCGATGGTCCGCGGCCGCATGCCGAGGAACGGGCTCAGGTCGTGGTCGTTCTCGAGGTAGCGCTGGTGGACCTCGGCGGTGCCGAGGCGACGGAACGAGATCGGGCGGATGGTCGAGGTCACGGGTTGCCTTGCACGGGTGTACGGCCGAGGGCGACGGCGCGGCATTCGACGGCGAAGGCCGCGGCGGCGGCTTCGATGCGATCGAGCCAGTCGTGCGCGTCGGGCTTGAAGCACTGCATCACGCCTCGGCTCTGGTTGACCAGCGCGCCGAGGCCTTGCTTGTCGAACGCCGCGGCGAGGTCGGCGACCTTGCCGCCCTGCGCGCCGACGCCGGGGAGCAGCAGCCAGCTGTGCGGCAGGAGCCCGCGCAGCCGCGCGAGTTCTTGCGGCCACGTCGCCCCCACCACCGCGCCTACCGGCGAGTAGCCGTGCGACTGCGGCAGGTCCTGGCCCCAGCGCGTGACGGCGCGGGCGACGACGTCGCACAGCGGTTCGCCGCCCACCATCAGGTCCTGGAAGTCCTTGGCGCCGGGGTTGCTGGTGCGCACCAGCACGAACACGCCGCGGCCCTTGTCGGCGCGGCAGTGGGCGAGGAACGGCTGCGCCGAGTCGAGGCCCAGGTAGGGATGCAGCGTCACCGCGTCGGCGACGCGGAAGTGGCCCTCGGCGTAGGCCTCGGCGGTCGAGCCGATGTCGCCGCGCTTGACGTCGCCGACGACGAGCAGGCCGTGGCGTCGGGCCAGCGCGCAGGTCTCCTCGTAGGCGGCATAGCCTTCGGCGCCGAACTGCTCGAAGAACGCGACGTTGGGCTTCACCGCCGGCGCGTGACGGGCGATCACCGGCATCGCCTCGCGATAGAACGCGAGGATGCGGGTCGCGGGCGACGCGCCGGGTGCGATGGCCGCGGGCAGGGCGTCGAGGCGCGGATCGAGGCCGATGACGACGGGCGCCTGCCCCCCGAGGACGCGATCCGCCAACGCCGCGACGAAGCTCTGCATGCGGCGCGACAGACTAGCTGCGTTTCGTCGTGGCGCGAGATCGCCGCGTCTGATTCTGTAGCCGCCTTACGGAGGCGGACCCATGGCTGTGATCTTCGTGCCGCGGGAGCGCGCCGACGGCGAGGCGCGCGTCGCTGCGATTCCCGAGACGGTGAAAGGCTTGCTGAAGCTCGGACTGCAAGCGCAGGTCGAGCGCGGCGCCGGCGAACGCGCTGGCTTCCTCGACGCCGACTACGCGGCCGCCGGAGCGGTCCTGGTCGACGCGTCGGCGCGCGCGACCGCCGACCTGGTGCTCGGCGTCCAGTGTCCCCCGCCCGAGGCGGCCAAGGGCCAGAAGGCCGGCTCGCTGCTGGTCTGCACGCTGACCCCGACGATGCAGCTGCCGGCGGTGAAGGCGCTGCGCGACGCCAAGGTCACGGCGATGGGCCTCGAGTTCATGCCGCGCATCACGCGCGCGCAGAAGATGGACGTGCTCAGCTCGCAGGCGACCTGCGGCGGCTACCAGGCCGTGCTGCTCGCCGCCGTGCACCTGCCCAAGATGTTCCCGCTGATGATGACGGCGGCCGGCACGATCGCGCCCGCGCGCGTGCTGGTGCTCGGCGCCGGCGTCGCCGGCCTGCAGGCGATCTCGACCGCGCGCAAGCTCGGCGCGATCGTCGAGGCCAACGACATCCGGCCGGCGGTCAAGGAGCAGGTCGAGTCGCTCGGCGCGAAGTTCGTCGACACCGGCACGCCGCCCGACGCCGAGACCAAGGGCGGCTACGCCAAGGAGACGGGCGCCGAGTTCCTGAAGAAGCAGCGCGAGATCCTGTCGGCGCACATCGCCCAGGCCGACGTGCTCGTCACGACGGCGCTGGTGCCGGGCAAGAAGGCGCCGGTGCTGGTGACCGCCGACATGCGCAAGGGCATGCGCGCCGGCTCGGTGATCGTCGACATGGCCGCGGCGCAGGGCGGCAACGTCGAGGGCTCGGTCGCCGGCCAGCGCGTCGTCGTCGACGGCGTGACGATCCTCGGCGACGCCAACCTGCCGGCGCAGGTCGCCGCCGACGCTTCGCGCATGTACGCGCGCAACGTGCTCGCCTTCCTCGGCGAGTTCGTCAAGGAGGGCGCGGCGAAGGTCGCGCTCGACAACGAGATCCTGTCGGCGGTGACGATCGTCCACGACGGCGTCGTCCGCCACGAACCCACCGCGCTGGCGCTCGCCGCGCAAGGAGGCTGAGCGATGGACCCGGTCTTCCTGCTGATCTTCACGTTCGTCATCGCCTCGCTGCTCGGCTTCGAGCTGATCAACAAGGTCCCGCCGACGCTGCACACGCCGCTGATGTCGGGCAGCAACGCCATCTCCGGCATCACGGTCGTCGGCGCGCTGATGTGCGCCGAGGCGTCCGAGGGCTGGTTGGCGCAGGCGTTGGCCTTCCTCGCGATCGCGCTGGCGACGATCAACGCCGTCGGCGGCTACATGGTGACCGACCGCATGCTGGCGTCGTTCAAGAAGAAGGAGAAGTAGCGTGGACTACCTCTATCTGCTGGCGACGCTGCTGTTCGTCTTCGGCGTCAAGCGCATGACCAGCGTGAAGACCTGCCGGCAGGGCAACCGCCTGTCGGAGGTCGGCATGCTCGTCGCGATCGTCGCGATCCTGCTGATCAAGGGCGACGTGGTCAGTTGGCCCGTCGCGATCGCCGGCCTGCTGGTCGGCGGCGCGATCGGCCTGCTGATCGCCAAGCGCACGCCGACGACGCAGATGCCGGAGATGGTCGCCGCGCTCAACGGCTTCGGCGGCCTGTCGTCGGCGCTGGTCGCGATCGCCTTCCTGCTGATCGACGAGACGCTGAAGCAGGCCGACAAGACGCTGGTCGACACGGGACTGGTCAACGCCATCAGCACGCCGGCGACGATCGTCATCGGCATGGTGACGTTCACCGGCAGCTTCGTCGCCTACCTCAAGCTGAGCGGCAAGAAGGTCGCGCACCCGCTCGCCGGCGCCGCGCGCCACGCGCTGCACGCGGCGCTCGGCGTCGCGGCCATCGCGCTCGGCGTCTGGCAGTGCCTCGCTGGCGACCACTCGGTCATGGCCGTCGCCACCGCGCTGCTGGCCGTCGTCGCCGCCGTCCTCGGCGTGCTGCTGGTCATGCCGATCGGCGGCGCCGACATGCCGGTCGTCGTGTCGCTGCTCAACAGCTACTCGGGCGTCGCCGGCGCGGCCGCCGGCTTCGTCATCAACAACCCGCTGCTCGTGGTCGTCGGCTCGCTGGTCGGCACGTCCGGCCTGATCCTCACGCAGATCATGTGCAAGGCGATGAACCGCTCGCTCGGCAACGTGCTGCTCGGCGGCATGGGCGAGGAGACGGTCGCCAAGGACGCCAAGGACTACAAGTCGATCAAGTCGGCCCAGCCCGAGGAGATCGCGATGCTGCTCGACGGCGCGACGTCGGTGGTGTTCGTCCCCGGCTATGGCCTCGCGGTGGCGCAGGCGCAGCACGTCGTGCGCGAGCTCGCCGACCTGCTGCAGAAGCGCGGCGCCGTCGTGCGCTACGCCATCCATCCGGTCGCCGGTCGCATGCCGGGCCACATGAACGTGCTGCTCGCCGAGTCGGACGTGCCGTACGAGCAGCTCTGGGAGATGGAGCGCATCAACGGCGACTTCAAGAACACCGACGTCGTCATCGTCGTCGGCGCCAACGACGTCGTGAACCCGGCCGCGCGCGAGAACAGCGGCCCGATCGCCGGCATGCCGATCCTCGACGTCGACCAGGCGCGCACCGTCGTCGTCATCAAGCGCTCGTTGGCGCCGGGCTATGCCGGCATCAAGAACCCGCTGTTCGAGGCGGAGAACACGCTGATGGTGTTCCTCGACGCGAAGGAAGCGCTCGAGGGGATCGTGAAGGAAGTGAAGGAGCTGAAGTAGCCGCGGCAGCGCGACGCGCGGTGGCGCGGTCCACCGCTTCGGCCATGCGCGCCAGCGCAAACCCTTGTTCTGCCGCGGGTTGCCGATCAGGAAGGATGAGGTAGGTTCGTTGCGCTCGTGCGCGACGACCGCGCGCGAGGCGGTCGTCCTCGCAGGCGCCGCTTCCCCTGCTTCCAATCGCCAACATGAATCCTCGCTTCCCGCTCGCGGCCGCCATCCTGGCGTTCGCCGCCACCGCCGTCGCCCAGTCCAATCGCACGACGACGCAGACCGGCTTCGCGTTCACCGGCGCCACGTTCAACGCCGTCCACAACTACCCGGCCGCCACGATCGGCAACATCTCGGCCTTCCTGTGGTCGGGCCCGTTCGCCGGCACGATCCCGCTCTCGGTGCCGGGCTTCACGTTCCTCGGTGACCTGCGCGTCGATCCGGCGACGTTCCAGTTGCTCGGCGTCGGCATCACGGACGGCACGGGCTCGGCGTCGATGCCGGTGACGGTGCCGAACTCGCCGGCGGTGCTGGGCGCGGCGCTCGAGTGCCAGAGCCTCGACATCGACACGACGCAGACGTTCTACATGTCGGCCAACGACATCGCGATCAACGTCGGCGCCGGCATCCCGGGCAACGTCGCGGTGACCTCGGCGACGACGACGTCGCCGACTGCGGGCAACAACAACCTGCAGCGCATCGGCAACGACGTGTTCGCCGCGCCGCAGAGCTACGGCCAGCCGCTGTTCAGCTTCCTGCCGGTCCGCCACCGCGGTGACGAAGGCATCGTCGAGGGCTACGCCGGCACGTTCAGCAGCACGTCGCACAACAGCGACATCAACTCGGTCGGCTTCGGCCGCAACGGCCGCCGCACGAGCAACGGCGCCTACCAGGCGATCAACCTCGTCAACGGTCGCGAGATCTCGATCATCCGCGACCTGACCAATCCGAAGCAGTACAGCATCCTGTCGTTCGACCGCGCGACCGGCCTGTCGACGATCATCCCGGGCTCGACGTGGATCGACACCGGCACCGCGACGGCGCCGACGCAGCAGAACTTCTACTTCGGCTTCTCGCGCGACGGCCAGTGGGGCGCGATCTACCTGAAGGACAGCAACACGACGACCGGCTTCCTGCCGAAGGTCCTGGCCTTCCGCACCGACGCGACGCAGCCGGCGATCGACATCACGCCGGCTGGCATGACGCTGGCGACTTCGTTCTTCGACGGCTCGCTGGTGTTCAGCAACGACTTCATCGTCGCCTTCGGCGCCGCCGGCACGTTCTGGACGTCGGCCTCGGCCCCGGCGCAGATGCAGCCGCTGAGCCTCGGCAACACGACGCTCTCCAACCTGCCGAACGTCTGGGCCTTCCCGCTGGGTTGGCGCGTCTCGCGCGACAACGGCAAGATCTACATGCCGATCAGCAGCAACGCGGCGAACGCGCGCAGCGAGATGGACATCGTCCAGATCGCCAACAACGCCGGCGTGCCGCAGGTCACCAACTGGACGCAGTTCCCGGCGGCCACCGGCCTCGCCGAATTCGGCTACGCCAGCATCACGCCGTCGACGGCCAACAACAGTTCGCAGGGCGTCAAGTGCGCGGTCTCGCCGGACGGCAACAAGGTGGCGATCCTCGCCGCGACGACGGTCACGACGGCCTTCCCGGGCCTGTACGTCGCCGACGGCACGGCGAACCCGGCGCTCTACACGGTGCCGGGCGCCGTCTACTACAGCGACGTCGCCTTCATCAACAACACGACCGTCGTGTTCCTCGCCGGCGCGGTCCCCGCGGCGGGCGTCGGCACGGCGCTCTACAAGATCGACCTGACGGCCGGCAACCAGCTGGGCGTGGTCTCGCAGGTCGCCGCCGCGGCCGACATCAAGTCGCGCGGCTCGTGGTTCTCGGACAACAAGAACTACTGGTACTTCGTCCGCTCGAACAACGCGAGCACGCTGAACAACATCATCGGCGTCAACTGCGCCACCGGCACGACGTTCAACGTCACCGGTGACGAGGCCGCGTTCGGCGCGGCCAGCCCGGTCGGCAACCTCCTGAGCGGCTCGTTCAACGCGACGACCGACCCGTGGTTCGCCCTCGAGATGCAGCTGCGCCGTTCGCCGGTCGGCGGCAACGCGTACTTCACCGCGCGTCGCGTCAATGCGGCGGGCGTCGAGGACAGCAACGTGTTCGGCTTCGACATGGAGAACGGCGGCCAGGCGGTCGCGCTGACCAGCAACGCGGCGACCGGCACGGGCGCCGGCTCGGTCATCAACATCGAGAGCCTGACGATCTCGGCCGATGGCAACCACCTCGCGTACACGCAGCGCGTCGGCACGTCGTCGACGGCGACCACGCCGGAGAACGTCTGGCACCTCAACCTGACGACCAACGTCGCGACGCAGCTGTCGACGTCGAACCCGCTGGGCCAGACGATCACCGACGGCTCGGTCCGCTTCGTCGGCGGCGCGAACCCGCAGGGCGTCGTCTGGTCGCTCGGCACGGGCACGGCGACGACGGTCGCCATCGCCAACGGCATCGCGCAGTACGCCCCGCTGGGCGTCGCGGGCGCGGCGCTGACGATCTCGCCGGCGCCGGCGGGCACGCGCTTCTGGCAGGTCCAGGGCGCGTACTGAGCCCAGCCGATCGCGGCCATCGGCGCCGCCGGGGTGACCCGGGGCGCCGAGGGAGCGCGAAGCGGTCAGAACACGGACGCCGCAGCCCTCGGGCTGCGGCGTCGTCGTTTCCGGGGCGGTGGCGCGGCGCCTGGACTGCGCGCGAGCCGCTGCGATCAGGTCACGCCCGGCTTGCTGCTCCGCGCGGTCGCGGCGTCGGTGGCCAGGGATCCGGCGAGGCGGGAAACGGCTCGCCGCGCGCGCGTCAGTCCGGCTTGACCGACTTGCGGACCTTCTCGAGGTCCGACTCGATCGCCTCGGCGGTCGACTGCTTGCGCGCCTTGGCCCTGCGGGCCGGCTTCTCGTCGTCGTCGGCCTCTTCGTCCGACTTCGCGGCGGCGATGGCGATCGGCTTGGCGACAGGCGCTGCGTCCGGGGGCGGCGGCGGCGGCGGAGTCGTGACGCTCAGTCCGTGCAACGCCTTGAGGGCTGCCTCGACGCAGCGATCGGCGAGCGCGCCGGTGAACCAGCGAATCTGCATCGACGAGAGGCTCTGGCCGAGGTCCGCGTCCTCGGCGTCGGGGAACAGCACCGGCTCCTCGGGCACGCCGTACGCGAGCGGCGGCAGCTCGCCGTCCGGCTCGGTCTGATGGACCTTGGCGAGCAGCGCCTGCAGGTCGACGCCGCGCAGCATCATCAGCTCCCACGGCTTCTCGTCGAGCCGGCGCGCGAACAGCTCGTGCAGCGCCAGGACGTGGCGGCACGGCTTCTCGGGCAGGTCGCACGAGCAGCCGAAGGTGACGCTGCGCGCTTCGGGGAACAGCGGTTCGCCGACGATGCGCGCGACCAGGCGGTCGAAGCTGCGCGGCACGCGGCCGGCTTCCAGCGCCTCGACGATCGACTTGCTGCGCCGCAGCACGCGGACCAGCGTGTTCCAGTCGCGCATCGGCAGGGTGCGGATCTGCAGGCTGACCTCGTGGATCGAGCCCATCGCGCCCTCCATCTCGCACCGGATCGAGCCGGGGCGGATGCGCACCATCGGCTTGCGGATGCTCGGCAGCGCCTCGAGCGCCGCGGCCAGGCGCGCGTCGTCGACGCTGCGCGTCGCCTCGCGACGCCAGCGCTCGCCCAGCGAGATCGACTTGCGTTCGGCGGCGTTCACGCGAGCGCCTCCTGGCGGTCGAGGACGAGCAGGCGCTTGAGCTCGTCGTTGCTGAGCTCGGTCAGCCAGTTCTCGCCGGCGGCGAGCAGGCTGTCGGCGACCTCGCGCTTGCGTTCGAGCATCATCTGGATGCGCTCTTCGAGCGTGCCGCTGCACACGAACTTGTGCACGAAGACGTTGCGCTGCTGGCCGATGCGGAACGCGCGGTCGGTCGCCTGGTCCTCGACGGCCGGGTTCCACCAGCGGTCGTAGTGGAAGACGCGGTTGGCGGCCGTGAGGTTGAGGCCGGTGCCGCCCGCCTTGAGCGACAGCACGAAGAGCTTGGGGCCGTCCGGCCGCGAGGCCTGGAAGTCGGTGACCATCTGGTCGCGTTCCTTCTGCGGCACGCCGCCGTGCAGGAACAGCACCGGGCCGCCGAAGGTGGTCTCGGCGTGCGTCTTGAGCAGCGAGCCCATCTCCTTGAACTGCGTGAAGATCAGGCAGCGGTCGCCCTCTTCGAGCGCCTCCTCGATCATCTCCGTCATCAGGTCGAGCTTGCCCGAGCGGCTCGGCAGCGCGCTGCCGTCCATCAAGTAGTGCGTCGGGTGGTTGCAGACCTGCTTCAGGCGCAGGAGCGTCGTGAGGATCGCGCCGCGGCGTTGGATGCCTTCGGCGGCCTTCTCGACCTCCTGCAGGCCCTTGCGCACGACGGACTCGTAGAGGATCGCCTGCTCGCGCGAGAGCGTGGCGGTGACGATCTGCTCGGTCTTCTCCGGCAGGTCGGCGACGATCTCCGGGTCGGTCTTGAGGCGGCGCAGCACGAATGGCCGCACCAGCCGCGCCAGCGCCGACATCGAGCCCTGGCGGCGCTGCTTCACGATCGGGTGCTCGAGCGTCTGCAGGAACTGCGTGCGCGAGCCGAGCAGGCCTTCGTTGAGGAAGTCCATGATCGACCACAGGTCGAGCGGCCGGTTCTCGAGCGGCGTGCCGGTCAGCGCGAGGCGGAAGTGGCCGCGCAGCGCGCGGGCGACCTTCGACTGGCGCGTCGTCGGGTTCTTGATGTTCTGCGCCTCGTCGAGCACGACGCCGTCGAAGGTCACGTCCTGCATGACCTCTTCGTCGCGCTGCAGCAGGTTGTAGCTGGTGAGGATGATGTCGCAGCCGCGGAGGGCGCTGCGGAAGTCCTCGGCGGTCTCGGCGCGGCCCTTGCCGTGGTGCAGCAGGACGCGCAGGTGCGGCGCGAAGCGGTTGAGCTCGCGGCGCCAGTTGCCCAGCACGGACACCGGGCACACGATCATGATCGCGTTGACGTCCTTGCGCTGGCGGCGCCAGTCGATCATCACGGCGATCGCCTGCACGGTCTTGCCGAGGCCCATGTCGTCGGCGAGGCAGGCGCCGAAGCCCTGGTCGACGAGGTAGTGCATCCAGGCGTGGCCGCGCGACTGGTACGGGCGCAGGTCGCCGACGAACTCGCTCGGCAGCGGCAGGTTCTCGACGGCGCGCGCCTGCTCGAGGTTCTGCAGCAGCGCCTCCAGGCGCGGCGAGCTGGCGATCGACTCCATCGCGAGGCCGTGCAGGTGCGAGGCGCCGCCGAGGCGTAGGCGCAGGGCTTCGAAGAAGCTGATGCGCTCGCCGCCCTCCTCCATGCGCGCCTTGAAGTCCTTGATCGCCTCGCGGTCCTTCGGCGACAGCAGCACGGGGCGGCGGTCGATGAAGACGAGCGGCGTCTTGGCTTCGACCAGCTGGTCGAACTCGGACTGGGTCAGTTCCTTGTCGCCGACGGCGAGGCTCCAACGGAACTCGAACCACGGCCGCGGCTCGTCCTGCTGGCCCTTGCCCTCGACGATGGCGACGCGCGCCGACAGGCGCTGCATCGCCTCGATGCCGGGCAGCTGCAACTCGAAGCCTTCGCTCTCGAGCAGCGGCATGTGGTCGAGGATCTGGTCGAGCTCTGCGCGCGTCAGGCTGGCGCGGCCGTCGCTGAGGTTGCGGGCGCGGCGCAGGGCCGGCATGCGTTCGGCGACGCGCTCGATGGTCTGCTCGACCTTCACGAGGTTGTCGACGGCGATCTCGTTGCGGAACGGCGACGCCGCGAGGCGCTGGTGCAGGCTCTCGATCGTCTCGGTGAACGGGACCGTCGGGATCGGGCGGACCAGGACCTGCAGTCCCCATGGCACGCCTTCCTCGAGCGGCTTGTCCGGCACGAGGATCTCGAGCACCGGCACGATCGGCGTCTGCCAGTACTCCTTCGGCAGGCGCTCGGCCTTGGCGAAGTTGGGCTTGGGCGCGTCGCCGCGCGCAGCGGCCGCGATGACGACCTGGTCGATCGCATGGCCGACGAAGCTGACCAGGAAGTTGCGCTGCGACACGGCGTACACCGGGTCGTCGGGCACGGCGAAGCGCGCCGTGCACAGCGCGCCGGGCACGAGGTCGGCGACGCTGGCCATCACCCACTGCGTGTCGGTGGCCCAGTGCGGCGCCCACTGCAGCACGCCGGGCTGCGGCGCGGGCGCGAAGTCGCCGCGGGCGACCATGCGCAGCACGAGCTGGCTGGCGGCCGACAGCGCGCGCAGGGCAGCGGGCTGCTTCTGCGCGTCGAGGGAAGCGAGCCACGCGATCGCCGCGGCCAGCGGCAGCGACTGCGCCGGGATGGTCCAGAGCGCCGGCGCGATGCGCGCCTGAGGGCGATCCTCGTCGTCGTCGGCGGCGCCGACGAGCACGACCGGGCGCAGCGTCGACTCCTCGACCGGAATCAGCAACTGCACTTCGACCGGCTCGAGCATGGCCCGCAGCTCGGCGGGCAAGGCTTCGCCGATCCCAGCAGCCCCGTTGTCGGACCACAGGGCGATGCGCGCGTCGGCGGGCTGCCGGGAGTGCAGATAGGCGGCGTGCAGCTTAGTGCTTCTCGGACGTCGCCGGCTTGGGGTAGGCCCACTCCTTGCTGACCTTCGCCTTCGTCACGTGCATCGGATGGTCGATGCGGCGCGTCGCCTGATCGGCGAGCGTGAAGACGAAGAGAAGCGAGAGGAACAGGAAGGAACTCAGGAAGACGATCTTGTTGATCGCCGTGTCCCACTTCACGTGCATGAAGAACAGGATCACGAGGCTGGCCTTGACGCTGGCGATCAGCATCGCGATCAGCATGTTGGCCGGGCCGAAGTCGATGCGCGACGCGCCGACCGTGACCACCGTCAGGATCAGCAGCGCGACCAGCACGTTCATGAACATCGCGCTGCTGGAGACGTGGTGGTGCCCCATCTGGAGCTCACCGTGTCCGTGACCGTCGTTGTGGGCGTGAGCGCTCATCAGGGCACCAGGTACAGCAGGGGGAAGAGGAAGATCCAGATCAGGTCGACTAGGTGCCAGTACAGGCCCACGAGGTCGACCGGCAGGTAGTAGCCGGCGTGGAAGCGGCCCTTCGCGACGCCCTTCATGACCCAGAGGATCAGGCCGGCGCCGATGATGACGTGCAGGCCGTGGATGGCCGTCATCGTCACGTAGATGGCGAAGAACAGGTGGCCGTGCGGGAGCGGCGCGCCAGTCTCGTCGACCATGACGTTGTGGAGGTCGGTGAACCAGGCCAGCGAGCCGGTGTTGGTCGCCGTGTCGACCTGGTAGCCGTCGAACATGTGCGGGAACACGAACAGCCCGTGCTCCGTCTTCGCCTTGTACTCGAAGAACTTGATGATCATGAAGATCACCGCGCCCACCACGGTGAGCGCGCAGAACATCATGGTCTTCTGCTTCTGGCTGGTCTGCGCCGAGCGCACGCCCATGGCCATCGTCCACGAGCTCAGCAGCAGCACGGACGTGTTGATCGCCCCGAGCTTCCAGTCGAGCTGTTGCCCGCCGACCTTGAAGGTCTCCGGGTACATGTCGTGGTAGTAGAAGTACGCCGCGAAGAGCCCGCCGAAGAGCAGGATTTCCGTCGCCAGGAACAGCCAGAAGCCGAGCTTGGCCGACTGGAACTCCTGCACCGGCGTGTCGAAGTGGTGTGCCACCGTGTGGGGAACGAACTCGGGTCCCGGCGCCGGGATCACTACCGAGTGGTGACCGTCGTGACTCATCGTGGGTACCTGTAGCGGCGTGGCTTGAAGGGGGGCAGCGGTCGCAGATCAGCCGATGGGCGTCTGCGTCGACTTGAGGTCCAGCGTGGAGTAGTCGTAGACCTCGGTCGTGACCTTCGGCGCGTGCGCGAAGTTCTCGAGCGGCGGCGGGGTCGGGGTCATCCAGTCGAGCGTCACGCCGCCCCACTGGTTCTGCATCGCCTTCTTGCCGGTGAACAGCGAGGCGACGAGGTAGAAGACCATCAGCGCGACGCCCGAGCCGAGGATGATCGCGCCGATCGTCGACGCGCTGTGGTACGGCTGGAACTCGGGCACGTACGTCGCGTAGCGGCGCGGCATGCCCTGGCTGCCCATGACGAACTGCGGCAGGAAGGTCGCGTTGAAGCCGACGAAGATCGTCAGGCACGCGAGCTTGGCCAGCGTCTCGTTGTACATCACGCCGAACATCTTCGGCCACCAGTGGTGCAGGCCGGCGAAGAACGCCAGCGCGATCGAGCCCATCATCACGTAGTGGAAGTGCGCGACGACGAAGTACGTGTCGTGCAGGTGCAGGTCGACGTTGAGCGCGCCGAGGATGACGCCCGTCAGGCCGCCGATCGCGAAGATGATCAGGAAGGCCAGCGTGTAGAGCATCGGCGAGTTGAGCGCGATCGAGCCCTTCCAGATCGTCGCGACCCAGCTGAACTCCTTGATCGCGGTCGGGATCGCCACGAAGAACGTCAGGAACGAGAACGCGAACATCGCGTACGTCGACTGGCCCGACGTGAACATGTGGTGGCCCCACACGAGGAAGCTGATGATCGCGATCGCCAGCGAGCTGAACGCGATCAGCTTGTAGCCGAACAGCGGCTTGCGGCTGTGGACCGTCACCAGCTCGCTGATGATGCCGAAGGCCGGCAGCACCATGATGTAGACGGCCGGGTGGCTGTAGAACCAGAAGAAGTGCTCGAACAGCACCGGGTCGCCGCCGAGGCGCGGATCGAAGATGCCGATGTTGTAGAGGCGCTCGAACGCCACCAGCAGCACCGTGATGCCGAGCACCGGCGTCGCCAGGACCTGCAGCAGCGACGTCGCGTACAGCGCCCAGACGAACAGCGGCATGCGGAACCAGGTCAGGCCCGGAGCGCGCAGCTTGTGCGTCGTGACGATGAAGTTGAGGCCCGTGAAGATCGAGCTGAAGCCCAGCAGGAAGATGGCGAGGCCGATCGTGACGACCGCCTTGTTCGTGTACAGGCTGTACGGCGCGTAGAACGTCCAGCCGGTGTCGAAGCCGCCGAGCACGATGGCCAGGGCGGCGAGCACGGCGCCGGAGAGCCACAGGTAGAAGCTCAGCAGGTTGAGGCGCGGAAGCGCCACGTCCTTCGCGCCGAGCATCAGCGGCAGCACCATGTTGCCCAGCGAGCCCGGGATCGCCGGGATCACGAACAGGAACACCATGAACGCGCCGTGCAACGTGAAGATCTCGTTGTACTGGTCGTTCGTGAACAGCATGCCGGTCGGCTCCCAGAGGTGCAGGCGCACCAGCAGGGCGAACAGGCCGCCCGCGAGGAACGCGAGGCCCGTGCCGATCAGGTACATGAGGCCGATGCGCTTGTGGTCGAGCGTCGAGGCCCAGGACCAGAAGCCGCTGCTGCAGTTCAGGTAGTTCTTCGGCTGCTCGGACTTCGCCTTCTGCGAGTCGAGGACGGGAGCGTGGGTGGTCATGGGTGCCTCACTGAGCCAGCGTCTTCATGTACTCGATGACCGCATTGAGCTCGCGATCGTTGAGCTTGTCGGGGCCGAAGGCGTTCATGTTGGCCTTCGTGGCGAAGTCCGCCGCCAGCTTGGCCAGCGGCATCCGGATGGATTCCTTGATGTAGGCCTCGTCGGCGACGACCGTCTTGGGCTGGCGGTTCTCGACGACCTGGCGCTCACGACCGACGACCTTGCCGTCCTTCTTGGCGAACAGGCCCTTGTCGCCGCCCCAGCTCGGAGCGAGGACCGATTGGCCGTTGACCGAGTGGCAGGCCGAGCAAAGGGCCTTGTAGATGTTCTCGCCGCTCTTGGCCGCCAGTTCCGGCGTGCTGTCGTCGAACGTGTTCCACGGCGCCTTGGCGAACTCCTCGGCGGTGACCACGTGCACCTTGGCGTACATCTGCGAGTGCGAGTCGCCGCAATACTCGGCGCAGAACAGGTGGAACTCGCCGAGCTGCGTGGGCGTGAACCAGACGGTGTGGTAGCGGCCCGGGATGACGTCGCGCTTGACGCGCATCGACGGGATGTAGAACGCGTGCAGCACGTCCTCCGACTCGAGCAGGAACTGCGCCGGCTTGTTGACCTCGAGCCAGACCGCGCCGCTGCTCTTCACCGGGTGGTTCGGGTACGTGAACGTCCAGTTCCACTGTTGGGCCGTCGCCTTGTAGGTGTTCTGGCTCGCGGCCTGCGGCACCGTCGTCATGTCGAGGCAGCCCTTGAAGCCCCACGCGAACATGACCATGACGATGATCAGCGGGATCACCGTCCAGACGACCTCGAGGGGCGTGTTGTGCGTCGCGTTCGACGCCGCCGGTTGGTCGAAGGTCTTCCGGCGGTACTTGACCACCGAGAAGAGCAGCACGCCCAGGATGAGGACGAAGAAGAAGATGCAGACCGCGTACGTGAAGTAGAACAGCCCGTCGACGTGGTCGAACGTGCTGGCCAGCTTCGGCAGCTGGCCGTAGGCGTCGAGCTCGGGCGGCTTGGCGTAGTTGACCGCTGGCGCGGACTTCGCCGGATCCTGGATCAGTTGGGCGAGCACTTGGGGTACCTCAGTCGGGGCGGTTGGCTGGTTCGGAGGGTCAGGCGACGGCCGGCGTGGTTTGCCGCCGCTCGCGCCGCAGCATGACCCAGATCATCACGGCGAGCGCCACCAAGGTGACGGCGCCGGCGATCCGCATGAGGGTCATCGCTGCGAGGGAATACGTGTTGGTCTTGGCGTCGAAGGTCAGGCAATTGAGCCGGACCTGGTCCCAGAAGCTGCCGAGCGCGCCGCCGCTCGCTTCGACGATGGCGAGACGCACGTCGGAGGGATCGAACGCGGTGTTGACGATGATGCGGCTGACCTTGCCCTCGGGGGTGAGCACGATCAGCGACGGCGGGTGCGCGAACTGGCCGGTGGCCTCCGACCAGTAGAAGCGGAAGCCCATCTGGTCGGCGAGGCGCTTGGTGTTCTCCTCGTCGCCGACGAGCACGCGCCACGAGTCCTCGCCGCCGGTCTTGCGCAGACGCGGCAGGTAGGACTGCTTGCGGGCCTTGGCCAGCTCCGGCGTCTCCTTCGGATCGATGGAGACGTTGAGCACGCGGTAGTGCTCGCCCGGCTGCAGGTCGACGTCGCTGAGCGCCGAGAAAGCGGCGTCGAGCACCTGTCCGCACATCGCCGGGCAGCTGTAGTAGCCGAGCAGGAGCACGACCGGCTGCTTGCCGGGAAACCACTGCTTCAGCTCGAACGGGTAGCCGCGTTCGTCGGTGAACTTCAGCGCGGCGTCGATCTGCTTGCCGATGACGTCGACCTGCGAGGCCGCTTCCTCCTTGCTGTCCACGGTGCGCGACGGCGGGTGGCCTGCCCCTTGCGCGGGGAGGCTCGCGATCGCGACCAGCAGGCTGAAGAGGAAGGCGCGCATGGCGGGTCGCTCTAGCTCACTTGCGCAGGCCGTCGACGACGGTCTGGATGTTCTTCTTGGTCGGGTTGTCGCCGTTCAGGAAGGCACTCTCCGTCTTCATGGCCGCGTCGAACTCGTCGTTCGGCGCGAGCGCGACCTTCGTCATGCGCTCCTCGTCGAGGACGCGCATGAAGATCGGGACCATGAGCCAGAGGGAGAGGAACGTCACGATCGAGCCGGCGATGACCCAGATGGTCGCCGAGCGGGCGTCGATCTCGTTCTCCGGATCGAGCGCGACGGCATCGTGGGTCGCGCCGGGGGCGTGTTCGCCGTGTTGGTGGCCGTGAGCCATGTGTGTGCGCCTCAGGTCAGATGTTTTGGAACTTGAGCGACTCGGCGAGCCGCGGATCGCGGACCGGCACCAGGTTGGTGCGGCGCACGTTCATCAGCACGAAGCCGCCGAGCAGGGCCAACAGGCCGACGTAGCAGCCGAAGTCCGCCCAGCTGATCGTGTGCAGGTACGCGCCGAACTCGTGCGCGAAGCCGCCGTGGGCAGCTTCGCCAGCCGGCGCGGCGTGATCGCCGTGGTCCATGTTCGGCAGGATCAGGTACTGCATGTCGATGCAGTGGATGACCAGCAGGAAGATGGCGCCGAAGGCGAGGCCGAGCGGGTGGCGCTTGACGTGCCGCGACATCAGGAAGGCGAACGGGAACAGGAAGTGCCCGACGATCAGCAGCGTGCCGACGATGGCCCACCCGCCGTGCTGACGGTGCGCGTACCACACCGTCTCCTCGGGCAGGTTCGCGTACCAGATCAGCATGTACTGGCTGAAGTTCGTGTAGGTCCAGAAGACCATGAACGCGAACAGGAACTTGCCGAGGTCGTGGAAGTGCTCGGTCGTCATCGCGCCGGCGAGGTAGCCCTTGCTGCCCAGCCACCGCGTCAGCAGGATCGTGAAGGCGAAGAACGCCATCACGCCGCCGGAGAAGTACGTGATGCCGAAGATCGTGCTGAACCAGTGCGGGTCCAGCGACATGATCCAGTCGAACGCCGCGAAGGTCGTCGACAGCGCGAACAGCAGCAGGCCCGGCGCGGCGACGCGCGCGAGGCGCAGGCTGATGGCCGGGTCGCCGCTCTCGTCCTGCTTGATCGACTGGCCGCGGAAGTACGACGCGAGGCCGATCCAGATCGCGAAGTAGATGGCGGCGCGCACGAAGAAGAAGTTCGTGTTGAGCCAGGCGCTCTTGCCCGCGAGCACCGAGTCGTAGTTCGGCTTGGCGGGGTCGATCTGCGCGTCCATCCAGTGGTGGTACAGGTCGTGCGAGCCGACCAGGACCGGGACGAACAGCAGCGCCATCACCGGCAGCGCGCCGGCGATGTTCTCGGCGGTGCGGCGCACCACGACGCTCCAGCCGGCGCGCGTGATGTGCTGGATCATCGTGAAGAACAGGGCGCCGAGGCAGATGCCCAGCACGCCCATGTAGCCCACGAGGTACGAGAAGAAGAAGGACTTGCCGCCGGTCGCCCAGGCGGCGCCGATGAGCGCGGCGCCGATGACGAGCAGCGCGAGTTGCGCCTTGGCGAGGTCGCCGTCGCGAACCTTGGCGGTGACGTTGGGCGCCAACTGCTGCAGGCTCAGGGCGCTTTGATGTGCGTGTGCGGTCATGTGCCAGAACGCTCGGTTAACGGTTCGCTCGGTTACTTGCTCAGGGACTGCAGGGCGCGGACGTAGTGGACGATCGCCCACCGGTCCTCGACCGACATGCGCGCGCCGTAGGCCGGCATCGTGCCCTTGCCGTTGGTGATGGCGTCGAAGTACTCGCCGTCGCTCAGGTTGGCGACGCGGTTGTCCTTGCCCTCGCCGGGCTGGAAGTGGAAGTTCGGCACGGCTGCCGGCCAGCGACGGCCGACCAGGCCGTGGCCGGTCGGGCCGTTGCCGCCGAGGCCGCTCATGCCGTGGCAGATCGCGCAGTAGATGCCGAAGCGCTCCTTGCCGCGGTCGATGACCGAGACCTCCTTGCCGAGGACCATGAACTTGTGGTCGAGCGGCAGCGGGTTGCTCTTCACCCAGTTGCCGGCGGTGTCCTTGTTGGACAACGCGGCGTTCTCCAGCGAGCCCTGGGCGACGACGATCGGCTTCACGGCCGGCTTGCCGCTCGCTTCCATGGCGACCGGATCGATCACCGGCAGGCGCGACGCGCGGCCGTCCTTCCAGCCGTCGAAGTCCGTCGCGCCCTGGGCGCGCAGCTTCGGCTGGAAGTCCATGTCGAGCACGAGGTGGACGGGCGGGTCCGAGGAGATGCCGCCGCGCATGCAGCCGGCGAGTGCTGGCAGCAGCGCCAGGGCCAGCAGCGAGGCCTTCGCGAGGAGTCGGTTCATCGGATCAGTCCTCCACCACGGCGACGTTCTTGCCGCCGATGCTCTCGAGGAAGCGCACGGTCTGCGTGCTGTCGAACTTGGGATCGGTCGCCTCGATCGACAGGAAGAACCGGTCGTCGGTGACGCGCCAGAAGGTCTTGTGGGCGAAGATCGGGTGGTGCAGGCGCGGCAGCTTGTTGAGGCCGAACATGCCGAACACCGCCGTGATGCCGGAGAGCAGCACCATCAGCTCGAACGTGATCGGGATCGTCGTCTCCCAGGCGTACGGCGTCTTGCCGGACACCCAGATGACGTAGTCGACGCCGTTCATCCACCACATCATCAGCTGCGCGAGGCAGATGCCGGTGATGCCGCCGCACAGGACCAGCCAGCCGAGCGGGCTGGGTCCCTGCTTGAGCGCCTTGTCGAGGCCGTGCACCGGGAAGGGCGTGTGCGCGTCGACGCGGGTGTAGCCATGAGCGGTGGTCTTCTCCGCCGCCTGGTAGATGGCACTGGCCGATTCGAACTCGGCGACGATGCCCCACTTCTGCGTGTTCGTCATGGCGTGATCCTCAGTGGTGCGCGCCGTGGTTGCCGCCGTGACCGTGCCCGTGGTGCGGGTCGGCTTCCGGCATGACGCCCTTCACTTCGCTGATCGCGAGGATCGGAAGGAAGCGGCAGAACAGGAGGAAGAACGTGAAGAACAGGCCGAAGCTGCCGGCGTACGTCAGGATGTCGATCAGCGTCGGGCTGAAGTAGCCCCAGCTCGACGGCAGGAAGTCGCGGTGCAGCGACGTGACCGTGATCACGAAGCGCTCGAACCACATGCCGATGTTGACGAAGATCGAGATGACGAACAGCACCGTCGGGTTCCGGCGCAGGCTGCGGAACCAGAAGAACTGCGGGCTGATCACGTTGCACGACACCATGATCCAGTAGGACCACCAGTAGGGACCGGTCGCGCGGTTGATGAAGGCGAACTGCTCGTACTCCACGCCCGAGTACCAGGCGATGAAGAACTCCATGCCGTACGCGTAGCCGACCATCGTGCCGGTCAGCAGGAGGATCTTCGCGATGTTGTCGAGGTGGTTGAGCGTGATGAGCTCGTGCAGCCCGAGCCACTTGCGCGCCGGGATCATCAGCGTCAGCACCATGCCGAAGCCGCTGAAGATGGCGCCCGCGACGAAGTAAGGCGGGAAGATCGTCGTGTGCCAGCCGGGGAGCAGCGACACGGCGAAGTCGAAGGAGACGATCGAGTGCACCGAGAGGACCAGCGGCGTGCTCAGGGCAGCGAGCAGCAGGTAGGCCTTCTCGTAGTGGATCCAGTGACGGTTGCTGCCGTGCCAGCCGAACGCGAACGCGCCGTACACCTTCGCGGCGACGGTGCGGCCGGCCTGGGCGGCGCGGTCACGGAACGTCGCGAGGTCCGGCACGAGGCCCACGAACCAGAACAACGCCGAGATCGTGAAGTACGTGCTGACGGCGAAGACGTCCCAGAGCAGCGGGCTCTTGAAGTTGGGCCACATCGCCATCTGGTTGGGCAGCGGGAACACCCAGTAGATGACCCAGATGCGGCCGACGTGGATCGCCGGGAAGATGCCTGCCGCCATGACCGCGAAGATGGTCATGGCCTCGGAGGCGCGGTTGATCGACGTGCGCCACTTCTGCCGGAACAGGAAGAGGATGGCGCTGATCAGCGTGCCGGCGTGGCCGATGCCGATCCAGAAGACGAAGTTGACGATCGGCCAGCCCCAGCCGACGGGGATGTTGTTGCCCCAGACGCCGATGCCGTTGAAGACCAGGTAACCGATCATCGCGCCGAGGTTCAGCAGCAGCGCGATGGCGATGCCGAACATCAGGTACCAGCCCTTCGGCGTCCTCGACTCGGCGACGCGCGCGATGGTGTTGGTGACCGACGTGAAGTCGTTCTTGCCCTCGACGAGCGCGGCCCGCGCGAGCGGGTTCTCCGGTTCGTCGACAACGTGGATGGCGGTCATCGGGGTCAGGCCTCGGCGGTGAGTTCGGGGTTCGGGTTGCGCACGCGACCGAGATACGTCGTGCGGGGCTTCGTGTTGAGCTCGGAGAGCAGCCCGTAGTTGAGGTCGAGCTTCGCCAGCTTGGCGACGCCGCTGTTCACGTCGAGCAGGTTGCCGAACGTGATCGCCTGCGTCGGGCAGGCCTGCGCGCAGGCGGTGGTCACCTGCACGTCGTCCTTGCCTTCGCCGACCTTCTTGGCGGTCAGCTTGGCCTGGATGCGCGCGCCGTTGATGCGCTGCACGCAGTACGTGCACTTCTCCATCACGCCGCGGCTGCGCACGGTGACGTCCGGGTTGAACGCCATGCGCTTCGTGTCCGGCACGTTGCCGATGTAGTCCAGGTAGTTGTACCGGCGGACCTTGTACGGGCAGTTGTTGCTGCAGTAGCGCGTGCCGATGCAGCGGTTGTAGACCATGTCGTTGAGGCCGTCCGGGCTGTGGACGGTCGCGGCGACGGGGCACACCGACTCGCACGGCGCGTTCTCGCACTGCATGCACGGCACCGGCATGTGCGCGACCTGCGGATCCTCGGCGGCGTTGAGGTTGTCACCCGCCTTGCTGCCGAAGTAGCGGTCCGTGCGGATCCAGAACATCTCGCGGTTCCGGCGCACCTGGATCTTGCCGACCATCGGCACGTTGTTCTCGGCGACGCAGGCGACCATGCAGGCGCTGCAGCCGGTGCACGCGTTGAGGTCGATGACCATGCCCCACTGGTAGGGCGACTTCATCACCTCGGGGTCCTTGCGCGACGGGTCGTAGCGCTCGGTCCACAGCGAGTTGTTGAGGTCCTTCTCGACCTTGCCCTTCAGCGCGGCGGCCTTGTCGAGCGGCGACATCTTCTGGGCCCAACGCGGATCGGCCTCGTTGGTCTTGGCCGACGCCTCGCGCACGATCGCGCGACCGGCCATCGTGCCCTGCTCCTGCGTCGTCACCAGGTCGTAGCGGCCCTGGCCGCGGCCCACCTGGGCGCCGACGAGGATCGACTTGCCGGCGTCGCGCAGGACGTAGGCGTTGAAGCCGGTCTCCTTGGCGACCTTGCACGACTCGGGCAGCTTGCGGCCCCAGCCGAGGTTGATCGTCACGCTGTCGTCGGCGTGGCCGGGAACGATCCAGGCCGGGATCTGCAGCGTCGCCGGCGCGCCATTGACCGTCGTGGTGACGGTCAGCATGTCGCCGTTCTCGACGCCGAGCTTCTGGGCCGTCGCCATGCTGACGCATGCGGCGTTGTCCCAGCAGAGCTTGGTCACCGGCTCGGGGATCTCCTGCATCCACGAGTTGTTGGCGAAGCGGCCGTCGCCCATCTTGGCGCAGGCGCGCAGCACGACTTCCGTGCCCGTGGCCTTCGGCAGCGCGGCCACCGCCGCGGCGGCCGCGGCGGCGTTCGCCGTGGCGGCTTCGGCCGCGAGCGCGGTGCCCGCGACGACGCCTTCGTGCAGCGCCTTCGGCCACCAATTGGTCTCGAAGTCGGCGGCGCCGGTCTTCTCCTGCCACGTCTGCTTGACCAGCGCGTAGCCGTACGTCGTGTCACGCGCCGCGACGAGGTCGGCGGGGTTGCCTTCCTGGTTGATCAGCGCGAGGAACTCCAGCGCGCTGACGCCGCCGTGCAGCGGCGCGATCAACGGCTGCTGCACCGAGACGGTGCCGTCGTGTGCGCAGGCGTCGCCCCAGCACTCGAGGTCGTGCGCGATCGGGAAGTGCCAGTCGCACAGCTGCGCGGTCTCGTCCTCGTGGCTGCCGACGTGGATCGTCGTCTTGGGCTTCTTGCCCTTGAGCAGCTCGCCGAAGCCGAGGTCCGCCGGCGCGTCGTAGACGGGGTTCGTGCCGAGGCACACGAGCATCTTGCAGGCGCCCTGGCCGATGGCGGCCGCGAGCTCCTGGATCGACGGCACGCACTTCTGCTCGAGGCCGACGGGCGTCGCCGTGTAGGTGACGGTCTGGCCGACGGCGCCGATCGACTCGTTGATGGCGTTCACCAGCGCGTGGACAGCGGCCGGCTGGCGCGGGCCGCAGACGACCAACGCGCGACCGCTCTGCGCCTTCAGGTCCTTGGCGACGATCGGCAGCCACTTCTTGCCGTCCTTGACGAACGGGTCGGCGCTGAAGCTGGCGAAGTCGCCGGCGACGCCGAGTTCCTTGGCGAGCGCACCGGCGATCGCCGCGACGTCCGAGGACTTCACGCGGAAGCGGTGGTCGGCGGCAGTGCCGGTCGTCGTGTACATCGACTCGGCGACGTACAGGCGCGACAGCTTCTTGCCCTTGCCCGGAGCGCGGCGGCCTTCCGCCCACTGACGCGCCGAGCGCAGGCTGTTGCCGTCGGTGGCGAGGAAGTCGCTGTCGAGCGACAGCACGACGTCGGCCTTGCTGAAGTCGTGGTGCGCGGTGAGCGCCTTGCCGAACGCCAGCTGCGCGCCGTCGAGCTCGTTGTCCTGGTGCAGCGCGTTCCACACGTGGAACTTCGCCTTCGGGAAGCTGCCGCCCTTCATGCGGGCGACCAGCGCCTGCATCGTCGGCGACGACGTCGGCGCCATCAGCACGTTCAGGCCTTCGCCCTGCGCGTTGACGATCGCCTTGAACTCGTCACCCTGCGTCCACTTGTCGAACTCGGCCCAGATGTCCGGCTCGGCGTGCGCATGGCCGTGGCCATGGTCGTCGTGCGCTTCGTGGGTGTGGCTCATCGGCCCGCGCGCCTTGCGGCTGCGACCGACGTCGTAGAGCTGGATCAGTTCGGCCTGCAGCTGCAGGTCCGAGCCGCCGAGGCTGCTCGGGTGCGCCGCGTTGCCCTCGATCTTCGTCGGGCGGCCGTCGTTGCTCTTCACCAGCACGCCGATGCCGCGGCCGCCGCGCATCAGCGTGGTGGCGTAGAAGTGCGGCACGCCGGGCGTGTAGCCACCGGGGCGCTTGTTGAACGGCAGGATCTTGGTGACCGGCTTGCGGCAGCTGGTCAGGCCGGCGAGCGCGACCGAAGCCGCGACGGCGCCGAGGAAACCGCGGCGCGACACGTCGTCCGGCGCCTCGGTGATGCCCTCGGGGAACTCACGCGCCAGCGTCGCCTGGAACTCGGGCGAGTTCTCCAGCTGGCCGAGGCTGCGCCAGTAGGTCGTTTCCGTGGTCTGGGTAGCGTTCATGGGCGACACGGTCGGATGCGGGACGGCGCTCATCGGTGGCACGCCGAGCAGTGGGTCGGGGGATTGAGGACCGGGGCGTTGTCGCCCTGCCACTCGAGGAGCTTCTTCGCGGCGGCCACGCTGTCGGCCGTCGGGGCCCAATCCATCTGCGTCGGCGAGACGCCGGCGGGACGGATGTGCGGGGTCGGGTCGCGGTGGCACTCGAGGCACCAACCCATGCTCAGCGGCTCGACCTGACGGACGATCTCCATCTGGTCGACGCGGCCGTGGCAGCTCGTGCAGCCGACGTTGGCGCGCGCGTGCACCGCGTGATTGAAGTAGGCGTACTGCGGCAGCAGGTGGACCTTCACCCACTCGACCGGCTTGTTGTCGCCCTTGCCGTCACCGTACGCGTCGCGCAGCGGCGCGAGCGCGAGGCTGTCCTTCTTGACGTTGGCATGGCAGCCCATGCACGTGTCGGCGTCCGGCACCGTCGCGTGCGGGCCGTTCTCGACCATGCGGTGGCAGTAGCGGCAGTCCATGCCGAGCGCGCCCGCGTGCAGCTTGTGGCTGTAGTCGATCGGCTGGTACGGCTGGTAGCCGACGTCCGTGTGCTTCGGCGAGAACCAGTACGTGACGACGAACACCACGAACAGACCGGTCGCTGCTGCACCCAGTGCAAGGAATGCAGGCAGCTTGTTGGTCCACTTGGGGAACAGGACGGTCAAGTTGGATCCCCTCCGAGGGTGGGGATTGGGGGGTTGCGGACGCTGGGGCTGTCGGCGGCGCCGAGGGCACATGGGGGCCGCCCTGCGTCAGCGCTCTTGTCCGCCGTAAACCGGTTGGCGGGACGAGAACACAGCCGCGGGGCATGTGCGGTCAGCCCAGAAAGGGCAGCCATCTAAAAGACCGCCGAAGTCCGGTCAATTTCAGAGTGGTGAGAAACTGCGAACTACCTGTGGGAAGTCGCCCCTGTCGGGGCCGTCACCACGCCGCGTGCCGGCGCACGAACTCTGCGATTGCGGGCGCTGCAAGGGCTTGCGCCTGGGGGTTGGCGTGCGGGTCGGCCGGCGTGACCCAGAGGTCCGCGTCCGGGGTACCGGCGAGGGTCGGCAGCAGGTCGAGGCAGGGAATGGCTGCGGCCGCGCAGTCGGCGGCGACCAGTTCGTGCAGCTTGCGGAACGGGTAGTGGCGGCCAGGCCCAAGCCCCTGCAGGAAGGGCCAAACGACGACCATGAGGGGCACCTTGCGGGCGTCGCACCAGGCCTTGGCCTCGCGCACCGACTTTTGCGGAACCCCTTTTGCCCACATGGCTTCGAACGGCTTGTTTGAGGGATCGTAGAGTCCGGCAGCCTCCCCCTCGGCGCGCGGCAGGGCCAGCAGTTGTCCGACCCAGTCGTAGTCGGGGTCGAGATCCAGCGGGCTGCGTCCGAGGGCGCCGAGCGCCAGGTCAACGGTTCGCCAACCGGTCGCCGGCGACGGCCCGAGCACGTTCAGGCCGCTGCTCGGGATCAGGTCGTTGAGGCAAAGGGTGAGTACGACTGCATCGGGCTGAAAGACGGCGAACCGATGCTGCAGCCCGAACCAGTACTCGTCGACGCAGACGGTGCCGGCGGCACCGCAGTTGACGGTGCGGACATCGCCGCCGCCGGTGCGCAGGCTGTTCTCCAGCAACCGCACCCAGCCGAGTTCTTCGGGGATCCCCCACCCGAAGGTGAACGAATCGCCGACGCAGAGCACGCGCCGCTGGCCAGCTGGCTTGTCCGGCGTGATCTCGTCGCGCTCGCGCAGGCCGAAGCGGTTGATGCGGACCGGCACGCGTCCCTGCGCGTCGAGCCAGTCGCGCCGCAGCACGTCGTTGTCGGTGTAGCAGAGGTAGAAGGTCTGCCCCGGCGCGAACATGAACCGCGGCCGATCCATCGGCAGCGGCGGCGGGACCGGGACGATCAGGCCACGCTGCAGACCCTCGGCGAAGGTGATCGGTCGGCCCTCGGCGTCGGCGTAGCTGAGACGGCCCAACGGTTGCGGCGTCGGCAACTGTCTCAAGACGAACTCGGCGGCGCCGAGCGCGAACAGCGTGGCGACGCACGCGAACAGCGCGCTGGCAACGGCGCGGCGCCGACGGTTCGGAGGCACTGCCATGGTCGTCTGGTTTGCGGCGAGGGGGAAAAAACCGTACGGGTCGCCTGCGTCGAGGCAGAATGCAGACGGACGCATGTCGCGACCGTCGCTCACCTGATGTCGACCTACATCCTAGGCATCTCGGCCTTCTACCACGACTCCGCTGCCGCGCTGTTGCGTGACGGCGAAATCGTCGCTGCGGCGCAGGAGGAGCGGTTCACGCGCAAGAAGCACGACCCGGGCTTCCCCGCGCGCGCCGTCGAGTTCGCGCTGCAGCAGGCGGGCATCACCGCGAAGGACCTCGACTTCGTCGCCTTCTACGACAAGCCGATCCTGAAGTTCCACCGGCTGCTCGAGACCTACCTCGCGTTCGCGCCGGTCGGCCTCTCGTCGTTCAAGCGCATGCTGCCGGTGTGGCTCGGCGACAAGCTGCACATGCGCGGCCTGCTGACCAAGAGCCTCGGCTGCAAGCCGAAGAACCGCTACGTCTTCCCCGAGCACCACGAGAGCCACGCGGCGAGCGCGTTCTTTCCGTCGCCGTTCGAAGAGGCCGCGGTGCTGACGATGGACGGCGTCGGCGAGTGGGCGACCACGTCGCTCGGCGTCGGCGAGGGCAACCGGATGCGGTTGCTGCAGGAGATCCGCTTCCCGCACTCGCTCGGCCTGCTCTACAGCGCCTTCACCTACTACTGCGGCTTCAAGGTCAACAGCGGCGAGTACAAGCTGATGGGCCTCGCGCCCTACGGCGAGCCGCGCTTCGAGAAGCTGATCCGCGAGCGCCTGATCGACATCCGCGAAGACGGCAGCTACCGGCTCGACCTGTCGTACTTCAACTATTGCCAGGGGCTCACGATGACGAGCCCGAAGTTCGACGCGCTGTTCGGCATGCCGGCGCGCAAGTCGGAGTCGCAACTGGAGCAGGTCCACATGGACCTCGCCGCGTCGATCCAGAAGGTCACCGAGGACGTCATGCTCAAGACGGCCCGGCACGCCCACAAGGTCACTGGCAAGAAGAACCTGTGCCTCGCCGGCGGCGTGGCGCTGAACTGCGTCGGCAACGGCGTGATCCTCCGCGAGAGCCCGTTCGAGAAGATCTGGATCCAGCCGGCGGCCGGCGACGCCGGCGGCGCGCTCGGCGCCGCCCAGCTCGTCTGGCACAACCTGCTCGGCAAGCCGCGCACGGTGAAGCCCACCGACAGCCAGCGCGGCAGCTTGCTCGGGCCGAGGTACGAGTCGAAGGACATCAAGTCGTTCCTCGACGCGCAGGGGGTCGTCTACGAGGAGCACGTGACGAAGGACGGCGCGGCCGACGAAGCCGCGCTCGCCGATCGCGTCGCGCAGCTGATCGAGCAGGAGAACGTGATCGGCTGGTTCCAGGGCCCGATGGAGTTCGGCCCGCGCGCGCTCGGTTCGCGCAGCATCATCGGCGACGCGCGCTCGCCGAAGATGCAGAGCGTGATGAACCTGAAGATCAAGTTCCGCGAGTCGTTCCGCCCGTTCGCGCCGATCGTGCTGCGCGAGCGCGCGAGCGACTACTTCGACATCGAGCCGCAGCACGACAGCCCGTACATGCTGATCGTCGCGCCGGTGCGGCAGGAGAAGCGCAAGCCGGTCCAGGCCGGCGCCGTCGGCCTCGACAAGCTCAAGCAGCTGCGTTCGGTGGTGCCCGCGGTCACGCACGTCGACTTCTCGGCGCGCCTGCAGACCGTCGACGGCGAGCGCAACCCGCGCCTCGCGCGGCTCATGCGCCGCTTCGAGGAGCGCACCGGATGCCCGGTGCTGATCAACACCAGCTTCAACGTCCGCGGCGAGCCGATCGTCTGCACGCCGCAGGACGCGCTGCGCTGCTGCCTCGGCACCGAGATGGACGTGCTGGTGCTGGAGAACTTCGTCATCCGTCGCGCCGCGCAGAAGAACCTGCCGGTCATCGACCGCGAGAAGTACCTCGCGTCCTTCCAGCTGGACTGACCGCCATGAAGCTCCAACTGCAGCCCGATCGGCGCATGCTGCGCCAGTTCGCCTGGGCCTCGCTGGTCCTGCTGCCGACCGTCGCGTGGTTCCTGGCGTGGCGGCACGGCTTGCCGACCCCGTGGGCGCTCGCGATCGGCGGCCTCGGCGTGCTCGTCGCGCTCGCGCAGATCGGCGCCTTCCTCGTCAGCGAGGCGCTCGGCGCGCTGCTGGAGAAGGCGATCGCCAAGCCGGTGTTCCAGGGGCTGATGCTCGTCGCGTTCCCGATCGGCCTCGTCGTCTCGACCGTCCTGATCGCGGCGATCTTCTACGTCGTCATCACGCCGATCGGCCTCGTCTTCCGCGTCATCGGTCGCGACGTCATGGGCAAGCGCCTCGATCCGTCCAAGGCGACCTATTGGCACGAGCGGGGCGCGCCGCGACCGGCCACCAGCTACTTCAAGCTCTACTGAAACCGACCATGACCTCTCCCAACGACAAGTCGTCGCAGGAAGACTTCCTGCAGGCCGCGAAGGGCAAGGAGCGCGGCATCGTCGCCGAGTTCATCGCCTTCATGGCCGAGAACAAGCTCTGGTGGATGACGCCGATCCTGATCGTCTTCGGCCTCGTCGGCGTGCTGCTGCTCCTGGGCGCCACCGGCTTCGCGCCGTTCATCTACACGATGTGGTGATCTGCCCCATGGCGGCGGGACTTGTCCCGTCGCCAGTCTCGATTCGGGCCGGACTTCGTCGGTCTGCGCGCCTCGGCCCCCGTCCCGGGTCGATACCTCCGTCGCCACACACACGACGGAGACAGCCATGCGCGACCACGGGTTGGACACCTATCTGTCCGACATCAACGAAGTACCGCTCCTCAACGCCAAGCAGGAGATCGAGCTCGCCAACCGCATCCACCGCGGCGACCTGTCGGCGCGCGAGCACATGATCCGCGCCAACCTGCGGCTCGTGGTCTCGATCGCGAAGAACTACGTCAACCGCGGCCTCTCGTTCATGGACCTGATCGAGGAGGGCAACATCGGCCTGATGCGCGCGGTCGAGAAGTTCGACCCGAAGGCAGGCTGCCGCTTCTCCACCTACGCCACGTGGTGGATCAAGCAGGGCATCCGCCGCGCGCTGGTCAACACGGTCAAGACCGTGCGCGTGCCCAGCTACATGGCCGAGATCGTCGCGCGTTGGAAGGCGACGGCGCTCGAACTGAGCTACAAGCTCGGCCGCCAGGCGCGGACGTCCGAGATCGCCGAGCAGCTCGGCATCCCGGAGGCCAACTGGGACGTCGTGCGCGAGACCGTGCAGGCGACCTCGCAGCCGACCATCTCGATGAGCGACGACCAGACGGCGGGCTTCGCCGAGTCGATCGAGGACACGAAGCAGCTGAGTCCGGAGGAGCAGACGCTCTCGGCGATGGAGATCGCCCGGCTGCGCGAACTGCTCGAAGGCCTCGACGTGCGCGAGAGCCGCATCCTCAAGCTCCGCTTCGGCATCGGCACGGAGTCGCCGCTGACGCTCAAGGAGATCGGCAAGCGCTTCGGCCTGACCCGCGAGCGCGTGCGCCAGATGGAGCAGCAGGCGCTCGGCCGGCTGGCCGAGGTGCTCTCCCGCGAGTTCGGCGAGGAAGTGCGCTCCGAGGCGCCGCGCCGCCGCGTCACCGCCGGCTCGTGACGCGCCGCGTCGCCGGGCGTAGCGTGGTCGCATGACCCTCGACGCCCGCGCCGACGGCGGCTCCGGCACGTCGCTCTACGTGCACGTGCCGTTCTGCGTCGTGAAGTGCGGCTACTGCGACTTCAACTCGTACGTCGTCGAGGAACGCTCGGTCCACGACGTGTTCCTCGACGCGCTCGACGCCGAGCTGCGGTCGGCTTGGCGCTTCGACGCGCCGACCACGGTGTTCATCGGCGGCGGCACGCCGAGCCTGCTCGATCCCGAGCGGCTGCGCCGGTTGTTCGACGTGATCGGCCGCCACGTGCCGCTGCGCGAGTGCGCCGAGGTCACGATGGAGGCCAATCCAGAGAGCGTCACGCAGGAGAAGGCGGCGATCGCGCGGGAGGCCGGCGTCAATCGCATGAGCATGGGCGTGCAGACGTTCCATGCGCAGCATCTGCGCTTCCTCGATCGCGCGCACTCGGCGGAACGCGCCGAGGCGGCGTTCGCGGAACTGCGCGCCGCCGGCTGCGGCAACGTGAGCGTCGACCTGATGTTCGGCGTCCCAGGCGAGACGGTCGACGAGTGGCGATCCGACCTCGAGCGCGCGCTGGCGCTGCGGCCCGATCATCTGTCCTGCTACAACCTGACGTTCGAGCCGGGCACCAAGCTGCACCACGCGATGGAGCAGGGCCGCGTCCAGCCCAACGACGAGGAGGCCGACCGCGCGATGTTCCTGCACACGCGCGAGCGCCTCGCCGCCGCCGGCTTCGATGCCTACGAGATCAGCAACTTCGCCGGCCGTGGCGGGCCATCCCGCCACAACGACCACTATTGGCGCCAGGGCGACTACGTCGGCGTCGGCCCCGGCGCGTCGAGCCACCGCCAAGGCGTGCGCTGGACCAACCTGAAGCCGGTCGAGTCGTGGGCGAAGGCCGCGCTCGCCGGGCTGCCGGCGGCAGGCAGCGCCGAGACGCTGCGGCCGCGTCAGCGGGCGGCGGAAGCGATCTGGCTCGGCCTGCGCCGGCGCGACGGCGTCGACCTCGCGTCGATCGGCGCGCGACTCGGCGTCGACGTCGAGCGCGCGTTCGGCGCGATCCGCGATCGCCACGTCGCCGCCGGGGCGCTGGCCCGCGACGGA
>JBEITC010000307.1:0-5023 GCA_040375075.1 Planctomycetota bacterium
CCGGCCGCACCGTCGCCGCCGGCCTGCAGGCCGCCGGCGTGCCGTACGTCGTCGCCGAGATGAACGCCAACACGGTCCAGGCCGAGAAGCAGCGCGGCGCGCCGATCGTGCTCGCCGACTGCACGCGCCAGCACGCGCTCGAAGCGCTCGGCGTGCAGAGCGCGCAGATGCTCGTGCTCGCCGTCAACGACCACGCCGCGACGACGCGCATCGCGCAGCTCGCGCGGCAGCTCGCGCCCGACGTGCACGTGCTCGCGCGCACGACGTACGCCGCCGAGGCCGACGGCCTGCGCCGCGCCGGCGCCAGCGAGGTCGTGCCGCAGGAACTCGAAGCCTCGGTCGAGATGCTGGTGCGCACGCTGCGGCGCTTCCTCGTCGCCGACGACGAGATCGGCCGGCAGGTGCGCGAGGTCCGCGCCCGCGGCGGCGGCCCGGGCGATCGCGTCGCCGACGTGCCGGTCGGCGAGGCGGCGCAGCTCGCCGAGTTCGTGCCCGGCATCGGCTTCGCCGTGCACCGCGTGCAGCCGCAGGCGGCGTGCTTGCAGCGCACGCTCGCCGAGGTCGGCATCCGACGCCGCACCGGCTGCAGCGTCGTCGCCGTGCGCCGCGATGGCCGCAACCTCGGCACCATCACGCCGGAGACGCAGCTCGCAGCCGGCGACACGGTGGTGGTGATCGGGCCGAAGGAACGGCTGCCCGACGCGGCGGCGATGTTCGCCGGCCCGTGCGCGCCGGCGTGACGGCGGCGCGCGCGAGGAGGCGGCGATCCCGGATCGCGCGCCGGAACGGCGCGTGGATTCACGGTCGGGCCAGGCGGTCTGACCGCAGGCGCGCGGCGGCTGCGCGCACGTTCGGCGGCGGGCTTCCGGACGCGACGACGCATGGCTTCGCGGCGTGGCCTCGCGCGCCGCAGACTCCTAGGCTGTCCGCATGGTCGATGCCGCGCCGTCGCAGTCCGGCTTCCGCTACACGCGCTGGTCGCTCGTCTGCATCCTGCTCAGCGTGCCGCTGGCGATCCTGTTCTACCAACGGCGCCTGCGCGAGCCGGTCGCCGTGGTGCGCGTCGCGGCCTTCAACGTCGCGCTCAATCGTCCGGCCGCCGGCGAGTTGCTGCAGGAACTGCGCGGCGGCGGCTCGGCGCCGGCCAAGCAGCTGGCGGCGATCGTGCAGCGCGTGCAGCCCGACGTGCTGCTGCTGTGCGAGGTCGACCACGACGACGCCGGCGCCGCCGCGAAGGCGTTCGCCGACGAGTACCTCGCGGTGAGCCAGCAAGGCCTCGCGCCGATCCGCTACGAGTTCTCGTGGGTCGCCAAGAGCAACACCGGCGAGCCGAGCGGCCGCGACCTCGATCGCGACGGCCGCAGCGACGGCCCTGGCGACGCCTACGGCTACGGCGCGTTCCCCGGCCAGTACGGCATGGTCCTTCTCTCGCGCCATCCGATCCTCGCCGACCGCGTGCGCACGTTCCGCATGCTGCCGTGGGCGGCGATGCCGGGCGCGCAGCGGCCCGAAGGCTGCTACGACGACGCGACGTGGGCGCAGCTGCGGCTGTCGAGCAAGAGCCACTGGGACGTGCCGATCGGGATCGGCGGTCAGGTGGTGCACGCGCTGTGCTCGCACCCGACGCCGCCGGCCTTCGACGGGCCCGAGGACCGCAACGGCTGCCGCAACCACGACGAGATCCGCTTCTGGGTCGACTACCTGACGCCGGGCAAGGACGGCTGGATCGTCGACGACGCTGGCGGCAAGGGCGGCCTGCCGGACGGCGCGCACTTCGTCGTGCTCGGCGACCTCAACTGTGATCCGAAGGATGGCCAGAGCCGGCGGCAGGCGCTCGCCGACCTGCTGGCGCACGCGCGCGCGCAGGACCCGCAGCCGCGCAGCTCCGGCGGCGCTGGCGTCAGCATGAAGCAGTTCGGCGCCAACGCGACGCACGCCGGCGACGCCAGCCTCGACACCGGCGACTTCGACGACGAGGTCGGCAAGGGCCCCGGCAACCTGCGCGTCGACTACGCGCTGCCGTCGCGCTCGCTGCGCGTCGTGCAATCCGGCGTGTTCTGGCCGGCGGAGCGCGAGGCCGGCGCTGCGCTGGCGTCGGCGTCGGACCATCGCCTCGTCTGGGTCGACGTCGTCGCGCCCTGACTGGGCCCAAGGGCGCAGCCGCGGGGTGCGCTGTCTCAGGATTCCTTGAGACGGTGCGACCGGCGCTTCGTTTTCCCGAGCGGCTCGTCTCCAATGCGGCGGCTCGTTCGGCCGATGGATGCGTGCGGAGCCCCCGTCGGCTCCGGATGCCCGTCGGCATCGCCCCACGCAACGAAGCCATCGTGACCACCTACCTGCTCTTCGGCCTGTTCGCCGCGACGCTGCTCGGCATCGCGAAGTTCCACAAGCTGGCGTTGCCGATCGCGCTGGGCGGGCTCGGCTGCGTGCTGCTCGTCAAGATGACGATGACGCCGTTCGACCTCGGGGCGCATCTGCACCACGAGTCGTCGACCATCGTCAATCTCGGCGGCCTGCTGCTCGGGTTCGCCGTGCTGGCGAACTACTTCGAGCGCAGCAACCTCGCCGAGAAGCTGACCGAGGTCCTGCCCGCGGGCCGCATGGGCGCCTTCCTGCTGCTGGTGCTCGTCGCCGTGATGTCGTCGGTGCTCGACAACATCGCCGCGGCGCTGATCGGCGGCGCGGCCGCGATGACGCTGTTCCAGCGCAAGGTCCACATCGGCTACCTCGCGGCGATCGTCGCGGCGAGCAACGCCGGCGGCGCTGGCTCGGTCGTCGGCGACACCACGACGACGATGATCTGGCTCGAGGACATCTCGCCGCTGTCGGTCGCCGAGGCCGCGGTCGGCGCAGTGTTCGCGGTCGCCTTCTTCGGCTTCTTCGCAGCGCGCCAGCAGACGGCGCTGCAGCCGCTGGTGCGCGGCCACGGCGACCACAAGCCGGTCGACCTCGGCAGCCTCGGCGTCGTGCTGTTGATCCTCGTCGGCGCGATCGCCGCCAACCTCAAGTACGGCATGCCTGCCTATGGCGTGTGGGGCGCGATCCTCGTCGGCGCGCTGCTGCGCCGGCCCGACTGGAAGGTCGTGCCGCCGGCGGCGCTCGGCGCCTGCTTCCTGCTGAGCCTCGTGATGTCGGCGTCGATGATGCCGGTCAACGACCTGCCGGCCGCGACGCCGTGGACGGCGCTGGGACTCGGCGTGGTGTCGGCGTTCTTCGACAACATCCCGCTGACCGCGCTGGCGCTGAAGCAGGGCGGCTACGACTGGGGCTTCCTCGCGTTCTGCGTCGGCTACGGCGGCTCGATGCTGTGGTTCGGCAGCTCGGCGGGCGTCGCCATCTCGGGCCTGTTCCCCGAAGCGAAGTCGGCGAAGAACTGGCTGTTCCACGGCTGGCACGTCGCCGTCGGCTACTTCCTCGGCTTCTTCGCCATGTTCGCGTTGGTCGGTTGGCACCCCGGCGAGACGCCGAAGAGCCTGCGCGGCGGCTCCACCCCGACGGCGAGTCACGCGACGCCGGGCGATGGCCACGGCACGCCGCCGAGCCAGCCCGGCAAGTGACCGTCGGCTAGCGCGCGACGTCCTCGTCCGGGTCGCGCAGCGGCACGAGCGCCAGCATCGCCGCCAGCAGCACGAGCGCTGCGACGAGGCCCGGCTGCTCCTTGCCGGCAAGCAGCCACGCGACGAGCGCGAACAGCGCGCCGCCTTCGAGCACGGCGAGCGGCACGAGCGTGGCGCGCATGCGCGCGCGGCGCCGCGGCTGGCCGGCGAGGCCGTCTGCCCACGCCTGCAGCATGCGCCGCAGCCCGAAGGCGACGACGCCCGCGCCCGCTGCCACCGGCCAGACCGCCGGGCCGAGCAGGTCCTCGCCGGCGAGCGTCTTCGACAGCTCCGGATCGGCGTGCATGACGCCGATCGCGATGGCGAAGGCGACGACGCCCAGCGGCAGCGCGAAGAACAGGACGCGCTGCTGCGCGAACGGCGGCGTCAGGCCCATGCGCTCACCTGCGCGTGAACAGACCGAGCACGTGGCCCGAGCCGATCAGGAACAGCGGCTTGGCGAGCGTCTGCGCGAAGCCGGCTTCGGCGGCGACCTCGCGCACGCGGCCGTTGCGCAGCACGTTCTTCGGCCGCTTGCCGGTCAGCTTGACGCGCACTTCGCGCAGCAGGTTCTTCAGCGACGTCGCCGAGAACCACGTCACGACGACGTGTTTCTTGGCGACGCGGAACAGCTCGCGCAGGTGGCGCTCGCGCAGTTCCTGGGTCTCGAGGTGGTGCGACAGCCGGAAGCTGACGACGACGTCGACGCTGCGGTCGGGCAGCGGGATCTCGAGCGCCGAGGCGCGCAGGTAGCGGCGGTGGTCGCGGCCGTTGTCGCGCTGGTTGAGCGACACCATCGTGAACGACCAGTCGCCCTCGATCAGGTCGTCGCAGCGCTCCTTGAGGAAGCCGGACAGGCGGCCGTGGCCGCACGGCAGGTCGAGGATCGAGCCGACCTTGCCGATCTCGGCGAAGTAGCGGGTCAGCAGCGCGCGCTCGCGCTTGTCCGACCACTTGCGGTGCAGCTTGTTCTTGTAGTCGGCCTTGTAGGCCTCAGCACCCCGCGTGCTGTTGTAGTTCTGCAGCTTGCTCTGCTGCATCGGGGCGTGGACGTTCGTCATCGGGCAGGTGCGTGCGGCGCGCCGATCGGGCGCCGGGGTCGCAGGATACGGGTCAGGACGGTCATCGCGAACGCCCGCTCGACGACATTCCGCAGGCCGCCGCGGCCGGCCATCGCCCGCCACAGCCGGCGCGCCTGTTCGCGGTCGCCGCCGGCGTAGCCCACGAGCCAGCGCAGCCGCTCGCTGCGCGACCATTCCCGGCGGCGGCTCGGCGAGAAGGCGGCGAGGTACAGGTCGATGCGCGCGAGCTTGCCACCGCGCAGGTCGCGGTCGGTCAGCAGGCACGCCGGCGTGTCGCAGACGCGCAGGTCGGCGGCCGTCGCCGGACCGACGACCAGCAGGTTGCGCGGCATCGGCGTGCACCAC
>JBEITC010000530.1:0-2586 GCA_040375075.1 Planctomycetota bacterium
CCTCCACCCCCGCACCCACCGATGAAGCGCCCGCTGCTCCCTGTCCTGCTGCTGCTGGCCGCGCTGGCCGCCGGTTCGCTCTGGCTGCTGCGCGACCCGCCGCCGCCGCCGGTCACGGACGGCTCCGAGGCCCCCGCCGCGAGCGAACCTGCCGATGCCGGCAGCGCCGCGGTGCAGGCCGACGCCGGCGCCATGCCGACCGACGCCGGGCGCACGGCCCGGCGCCTTGGCGACGACGTGCTCGACGACCCGGAGATCCAGGCCGGCCTGTCGGGCTTCAAGGGCCGCGTCCTCGACCACCAGAAGATCCCCGTCGCCGACTGCGGCGTGCGCCTCTACCGCGGCGCGCTCGACAGCGTGCTGCCGCAGCAGATCGACCTGTTCGCCGCCGCCATCGACAACCCGCCGCAGATCGTCGCTGGCGAAGTGCGCACCGCCGCCGACGGCACCTGGACGATCACCGGCGTCTGGCCGCGCGCGTTCTACGTGCTGTTCGCCGGGCTCGGCACCGACGCGCCGACGCACCAGATCGTCGCGCAGCATCCCGCGCCCGGCGAGATCGTCGACCTCGGCGACCTCGTGCTGCCGCACGCCGGCGTGATCACCGGCGAAGTGCTCGGCGACGACGGCGAGCCGCTGGCCGGCGCGCTGGTCCGCGCCGCCGACCTGCCGGGCACCCTCGCCGCGCTGTTCCCCGCCGAGCGCATCGACCCCGAGGGCGCGCTGCTCGTGCGCGAGCCGGCGTTCCCGATGAACGTCGTCGAGATGCCGCCGTGGGCGAAGGACGTCTTCACCAAGCTGCCGATCCCGACCACGTACACCGGCACGGACGGCCGCTTCCGCCTCGTCGGCGTCGTGCCCGGCAGCAACCTGCTGGCGACGACGATGGCCGGCCACCTCTCGGACATGAAGCCGAGCGTCGTCGTGCGGCCCGGCCAGGAGAAGGACGTTGGCCGCATCAAGCTGCGCCTGGGCGAAGAGCTCGCCGGCAAGGTCGTCGACGGCGAGGGCAAGCCGATCGCCGACGCCGAGGTGTTCGCCGGCTCGACGCTGACCATCGCGCCCGTCGACCTCGCCAGCCGCATCGGCCGCACCGACGCCGAGGGTCGCTTCCGCGGCACCGGCTTCACCGCCGGCCGCGTCACCGTCGCGGCGCGCCGCGGCAAGGGCCACGCGTGGACGCTGGCCGAGCCGCAGTCGATCTTCGGCGAGGTCGTCGTGACGCTGCCGTCGCTGTACGCCGTCGAGGTCGCGGTGACGCGCGCCGACGGCAAGCCGGCCAAGGACGCGCGCCTGCAGCTGCTGCCCGGCAAGCCGGGCGAAGGCGCGGCCGAGATGTTCCTGCTCGGCGTGACGCAGCCCGTCGACCTGCGCGACCGCCGCAAGGCGACGGGCGAGGGCAAGTGGCGCATCGACAACCTCGCCAAGGGCCCGTACGCGCTGCTCGTCGACGCGCCGGGCCACGCCGTCGCCAGCGCGCGCATCGACATCGTCGACAAGGACACCAGCGCCGCGATCGCGCTCGTCGCGCCGTACGCGTTCACCGTCGCGGTCGTCGGCCCCGACGGCGAGCCGATCCGCAACGCCATGGTCTACGCCCAGGCGCGCGGCGACGGCCCGATCGAGATGCCGGTCGCCTGCGGCCGCACCGACAAGGACGGCGTGCGCAAGGTCGAGATGCTGCAGGCCGATGAGCTGCGCGTCAGCGCCGAGCACCCCAAGTGGGGCGTCGCCAACGGCAAGGTCGCGAAGAACGAGACGGTCACGCTGCGCATGGAGGCGCCCGGCGCGCTGCGCGGCGTGCTGCGCGAGAACGGCGCCGCGCCGCCGCCCGGCAAGTTCACGATCGTGCTCGAGAAGCGCGGCGGCGAGCGCGGCGCGACCGAGTCGGTGCCGACGCTGCTGACGCCCGGGCTCGACGGCGCGTTCGCGTCGAAGGCGCTGCAGCCCGGCGAGTGGCGCGTGTCGGCGATCCCAGCGCTCGACATGATGCGCTCGCCCGGCGGCATCCTGGCGATGGGCCAAGCGGCCTTCCTCGCGCGCGACCTGCCCAACGCCACCGTGCAGGTGCAGCGCGGCCAGGTCGCCGAGATCGCGCTCGACGCCGGCAGCAAGCCGATCGACGGTCCGACCGCGACCCTCGCCGGCTCGCTGACCGTCGACGGCCAGCTCGGCGCCGGCTACGCGCTGACGGCGTACGCCGACAACCGCATGTTCTCGGCCCGCGTCGACGCGCGCGGCCGCTTCGACTTCGGCGAGGTGCCGGCGGGACAGCTGTCCCTGTCGGTGCTGCCGCGCGCCGAGGAAGCGGCGTTCGGCCCGATGGACACGCTGTGGTCGGGACCGCTGACGCTGCAGCAGGGCGAAGCGCGCGACGAGGCGATCGAGGTGCTGACCAGCTCGCTCACCGGCGTCTGCGTCGACCTCGCCGGCCAGCCGGTCGGCGGCGTGATGGTGCGCGCGGAAGGGCAACTCGCGGGCGCCGCCGGCGACGGCAAGAACCAGCGCCCCATCCGCACCACCAACAGCACGACGACGACGAATGCGCAGGGCGAGTTCACCTTCGCGCGCGTCGCCGCCGGCACG
>JBEITC010000631.1:0-1813 GCA_040375075.1 Planctomycetota bacterium
CGATCGCGAGGTCGACGCCGTCGTCGTGGCCATCGCTGGCGACGCACAGCAGCGGGCCGTCCGACGCGACGGTCGGCAGCGCGCGCCACGGCGCGAGTTCGAGTTCTTCGCGGGCGTGCGGCGGGTTCTCGAGGCCAGCCCACCGCAGCTCCGCGCGAACGCGCTGGATCAGATCGGACGCCGACGACGCGGCGTGCGCGGCGACGACGACGCAGGCCTGCGGGAAGCGCAGGCTGGCGGCGCGCGCCGCGGCGGCGAGGCGCGACTCGGCGGCGAAGACGACGACCGGCGCGGTCGACGGCGCGGCTTCGTCGGCGGCGCGCTGCAGCAGCTCCACCTCGGCCGGCGGCAGACGCGTCGCGATGGCGAGCGTGCGTTCGCAATCGTGCACGTCGACGACCGGCGCGGTCGCGTCCTCGTCGTGCGCGCGCACGGGATCGAGCGACCAGGCGCCGCGCATGCCATTGCCCTGCAGCAGGCGCAGGAAACTGCGCAGCTGGCTGGCCGGAGCGTCGTCGCCGAAGGGATCGCCGTATGCCCGCACGTGGTTCATGCGGCGGTCTCATCGGCAGTTCCACGCCGGTCCTGAAACCGATCAGCGGCGTGTGGCGCGATCCGCAGCCCTCGGCCAAGATCCGCGGATGCCTGCCCTGCAGCCGTCGCCCGGCGACCGCGCCGCCGCGACCCTCGCCAACCTGCCCGCCGAAGCGACCGCCGCCGGTCCGACGGCGGCGTTGCCGGGCGATGGCGCGGCCGACTGCCGCATCGACCTCAAGTTGCTGCAGTGGCGAGCGCTACAGGCGATGGCCGCCAGCGCGGCGAGCCGCGCGCATCTGGCCGCGTTGCCGCGCGACCGCCACCCCGACCTGTGGGCCGGCACGGTCCAGGACGGCGTGGCGCGCGGCTTCGCGTCGCGGCTCGAGGAAGCGATCGCGCTCGCCCCCGCGACGCCCGAGCGGACGCTGCCCACCGGCGCGCCGGCCGTCGTCGGCAAGGACCTGCGCAAGCGCAAGGACCTGCTGGTGAAGTCCGGCGGCGCGCGCGTGCGCTTCACCCGCAAGGAAGGCGTGCTGTTCGTCGAGCGCGGCGAAGCGCTGCACTCGGCCAACTGCCTGCGCTTCGAGGCGCGCGCCGATCGCGGCACGCTCGACGGCTTCGTCGGCGCCGACGACGAACGCCCGCGGCTGTTCTCGGCGCAGTTCCTGCCGGCGGTGCGCTACGTCGACGCCGGCGACGCGCAGCAGCTGACGCTCGCCGGCCGCGTCGGCCGCGGCCCGATCGGCTGGGACTGCGAGGCGACGTTCACCGGCTTCGCCGACGAACCGTTCGTGCGCCTGCGTCTGTGCATCGACAACCGGCTGTGCGGCTGGCGCCTGCGCGCCCGCTTCCTCGGCATGCCGGCCGCGGCGATCGCGCACGCCTGCACGCCGGTCGGCGAGACCGTCGCGAACGACAACGGCGGCTTCGTCGCGTTCACGCTGGTGCGCGCCATCGATCGCCTGCGCGTCGGCGACGGCGAAGTCGCCGTGCCGGGCGCGGCGTGCCGCGGCACGATCGCGCACGAGTTCCGCCTCGGCGGACACGGCTGAGCCCGCGAACCAGCACCGGCGTCCGCACGCCAAGGCTCGACAGGTCCGCAGGAGCCGGCTAGCTTGGCCCGGCTCTCCTCCGCTCCTCCGCCTGCCCGTGGACCTGCTGTCGTTCCTCGTCGGCGCCGCCCTCGCGGCCGCCAGCGCCGCCGTGCTCCTGCGCGTCCGCCGCCCGTCCGCAGCGCCCCCGCTGCCGGCCGACGTGACGCCGCCGGCCGCGCCCG
>JBEITC010000388.1:0-3966 GCA_040375075.1 Planctomycetota bacterium
CATGCCAGCGGTCTTCGAGGTGGAGCACTCGACGGGCGTCACGTCTGGCCTCACGCGCATGCAGGGATTCTCGCAGAAGGCGCCCGACATCCGGACGCGCTACATCATTGCAGCCCCGGACGAGGATCGCGAGCGGGTCCTTCGCGAGTGTGCGCGACCACAGTTCAATGATCTCAGGCCGGCCTTCTTGCCCTATTCGGGAGTTGATGAGCTTCACGGTCTCGTGCAACGCAGACGACTGCGCGGCGCCGTGACGGACGACTTCATCGAGGCGTTCCTCGAGCGGGCTGCCTGAGAGGTTGGTGGCTGGCGTCCCGCGTCCGGTCCCCTGCTAGCGCGACAGACGCGCTCACGTGGCTCGTTGCCGAAGTTCCGCCGCCCGGGCCATGTCACGATCGAAGTGCGTGATCGTTCGTCCGTCAAGCGTGGTCGCCGTCTTCAGGATCTCTCGCCAAGCGGCTACCGTCGCCTCGCGCGCTGCATCAGGCAGTGCAGGCGTCATGCCCCATCGGGCCAGTAACTCGCCCTCTTCGGTGAAGGTCGCCCGGAGCTCCTTGCATCGGCAATCGGCATTGCTGACGATCTCTGCGGCCATCTGGGCGGTCGCGGCGGGGGAGCGGTGTGCTCGTGCGGCGGGAACGCGGCGGAATGTGGCCGGGGATCGGTGCGTGCGGGCGGTTGCGGCCGGGTGGACGAGCGTGCGATCAGGGGGCACGATGTCGGCGGTGGGTCCCGGGTGGTCCGGGACCTGTGCTTGGACTTCCTACGCGCTTGGCGCCTGTCACGCGCGAATCCCCATAGGCATAGAGATCCGCATGGAACGTCCCTGGTCTGCGATCGTCATTCGCCTTGCGTTGGCCGTCTTCGTCCTCGGCAGCGCAGCCCGCGCGCAGTGCGGCCTCGAATGGACGCCGGGTCAGCCGGTGCCCGGCGTCGTCGGCAGCGTCTACGACGCGGTGTCGTGGGATCCGGACGGCGCAGGGCCGGCGGGCGAGGTCTTCGTGCTGGTCGGCAGTTTCTCGCAAGTCGGAGGCATTGCCGCCAGCAACGTCGCCACGTTCGATCCGGCGACCGGGGCGTGGGGCGCCTTCGGCGCCGGGCTCGACAGCAGTTGCTACGCCGTCACGGTCGACGCCGCCGGCGGGCTGGTCTTCGGCGGCAGCTTCGTGACGGCTGGCGGCGTCCCGTGTGGCCGGCTGGCGCGCTGGGACGGCCAGTCCTGGTCGGCCTTCGGTGGCGCCGGCGTGACCGGCGCAGGTCTGCTCGGCGTCAATGACCTGCTCCTCCTCCCCGATGGCGACGTGGTGGTCGCTGGCTTCTTCACGGCGGCCGATGGCGTCGCGTGCAACCGCATCGCTCGATGGACTGGATCGACGTTCGTTCCCTTCGGCAGCGGCATGGACTTCGGCGTGCTGACCCTCGAACTCGCCGCCAACGGCGACCTGCTCGCCGGCGGCGTGTTCCTGCTGGCCGGCGGCCAGTCCTGCCGCTTCGTCGCTCGTTGGAACGGTTCTGCGTGGCAGCCGCTCGGCGCCGGCATGGAGTCGAGCGTGTTCGACCTGCTGCAACTGCCGGGCGGCGATGTCTTCGCCGCCGGCGAGTTCTACACCGCCGGAGGCGCCTCGATCCGCGGCCTCGCGCGCTGGAACGGCGCGAACTGGTCGGCCGTCGCCGGCGGCCTCAACGGCACGGCGACCGCGCTGGCGTCGACGCCGTCGGGAGGCGTGCTCGTCGGCGGCTCGTTCACGACGGCCGGCGGCATCGCCTGCAATCGCACGGCGCTCTTCGACGGCGCGAGCTTCCAGCCGCTCGGCGCGGGCTTGCAGTCGTCGCCGGTCTGCTGG
Source organism: Planctomycetota bacterium (assembly GCA_040375075.1). Taxonomy (GTDB): domain Bacteria; phylum Planctomycetota; class UBA1135; order UBA1135; family UBA2386; genus UBA2386. Next base: position 1,845 of record JBEITC010000388.1, read on the forward strand.
CTCACGTCGGCGACAGGGACGCTCTTCGCTTGCGGTTCGGCAGTGCTCGGCAACCAGGCGACCGGCATCGCGCGGTGGACCGGTTCGACGTGGGTCCCCGCGTCGCCCGGGCCCGACGGGCGGGGCCTCTGCGTCGCCGCCCATCCGGCGCGCGGCTACGCGCTCGGCGGCGAGTTCACGACCTTCGGCGGCGTGGCCTCGCGCGGCGTCGTCCGTTGGAACGGCGTCAACTTCGTGGCGCTCGGCAACGGCGTCGAGGGCAGCGTCAGCGCCATGACGTACCTTCCCGGCGGCGACCTCGTCGTCGGCGGCTCGTTCACCACCGCGAGCGGCGTGCCGGCCGGCAACATCGCGCGTTGGAACGGCCAGTCCTGGCAGCCGCTCGCCTTCGGTTTCGACGGCGCCGTGTCGGCGCTCTGCGCGCTGCCCGACGGCGGCTTGATCGCGGGCGGGACGTTCACCGAGGCGGGCGGGACGCCGGTGCAGAACATCGCGCGCTGGGACGGGACGACGTGGCATCCGCTCGGCGCCGGCTGCAACCAGTGGGTCTCGACGATCGTGCGCGCGCCGAATGGCGACATCTACGTCGGCGGTGGCTTCCAACTCGCCGGCGGCGTCAGCGCCAGCAGGGTCGCGCGCTGGGACGGTTCGACCTGGAGCGCGGTCGGCGCGGGCTTCAACGTCTCGGTCAACGCGCTTGCCTTCGACGCCAACGGGCGCTTGTGCGCCGGCGGCAACTTCTCGACATCCGGAACGACGGGCTGCAACCGCGTGGCGCGTTGGGATGGCGCGGCATGGCAACCGTTTGGCGCCGGCCTCAACCTCACCGTGAGCGCCCTGGCGCCGCTGTCGAACGGCGACGTGATCGCCGCGGGCAACTTCACCGCGGTCGGCAGCACGACCTACAACGGTGTCGCGCGCTGGACGGGCAGCGCGTGGAGCCCCATCGGCGCCGGCGCGAACGGCTACGTCTTCGACGCGGTTCCGCTCGGTAGCGGCGATGTCGTCCTTGCCGGCGGTTTCACCCAGGCCGGTGGACGTGCCTCGATGTCGGTCGCGACCCTCGCGCCCGGCTGCCCGGCCAGCGTCCTGCCTGCCGGCGCCGGGTGCCCCAGTTCGGGCGGCGCCAACAGCTTGCAGTCGATCGCGCTGCCCTATGCCGGCGCGACGTACCGCAGCCGCGGCCAGGGCATGCCGGCTGTGGCGTTCGTCGCCGTCGTGTTCGGCTTCGCGCCGACGACGCTGCCGCTCGCAGCCGTCGCCCCGGCGGGCCAGCCGGGCTGCGTGCTGCATGCGGCCCCCGACGTCGTCGAGTTCGGCATCGGCAGCAATGGCGTGCTCGACCATGCGCTGCCGATCCCGGCCAACCCCAGCCTCGCCGGCTTGACGCTGCGGCAGCAGATGCTGCCGCTCGAACTCGACGCCGCCTGGAACATCGCCGCGACGACGGCGACCAACGCCCTGCTGTGCACGATCGGCGCGTTCTAGCGCGAGGCGGCGGGGCGCGGGCCGGCGGGGCCGGGGCGGATTCTTCGCGCGCGGCGCGTGCGTTCGCCGCCGGATCGTCCTTTTCGGGGGGAGCGCCAACCCACCGAACCGGAGGAACCCATGAACGCCCGTCCCGCCGCCAGCTTCGTCACCGCCGCCCTGACCCTCGCCGCCGCCGCCGCCGCGCAGGGGACCAATGTCCTGATCACCTTCTCGTAGCCCGAACTCGCCCTGTCCGGCAGCGGCGGCACGACGCTGCGCTTCCTGCGGCCGACGGCACGGCGGCGGTAGTGATGACGAACGCGGTCTTGATGGAGCGCCTGTGTGCGCTGGTGCCGCCGCCGCGCAAGCACCTGGTGACCTACCACGGCGTGTTGGCGCCGGCGTCGGGTCTGCGGCCGAAGGTGGTGCCGCGGCAGACGGCGGCGGGTGAAGAAGACGCGGCAGGCGCTGCCGCTGACTGCCGCCACGGTGCGGGCGGTGGTGGGGTCGGTCAGGTTGTGGGTGCGGACAACGCGGCGACGACGGCGACGTCAGCGGCTGTGGCCGTATGTCGCCAGCAAGCAGAACGCCGCGCCCGCGCCCGTCTGCGGGTGCCACACCGCGGTAGCCGTCGCCGCAGTCGCCGGCAGCG
>JBEITC010000031.1:0-16949 GCA_040375075.1 Planctomycetota bacterium
CTCGCCGCCATGCCGCACGCCCGCCGCGCCGTCCCGTTCCTAGCCCTCGCCGCGGCGCTCGCGGCGCAGACGCCGCAGCAGTCGGCGTTCCCGATCGCGGTCGACGCGTCGGCGCCGCCGGCGCTCCGCTTCAGCTGGCCGGCCGAACCGACGGCGACCGGCTACTCGGTGCAACGCCGCATCTACGGCACCACGACCTGGGGCGCGGTGACGACGATCCCCGGCGGCGCTTCGGCGACGCAGTGGACCGACATCGGCGCGCTGCTCGGGCTGCGCTACGAGTACCTGTTCGTGCGCGCGGGTTCGCCGTACGGCCGCAACCTGATCGCGGCGGCGAACGACGGCGCCTTGCTCGACCAGCGCGGCAAGGTCGTGCTCGTCGTCGACGCGACCAAGGTCGCGGCGTTGGGTCCGCGCCTCTCGCGCCTCGTCGACGACCTGGTCGGCGACGGCTGGCGGGTCGCGCGCCACGACGTGCACCCCACCGACACCGCGCCGAGCGTCAAGGCGCGCATCGTCAGCGAGTTCCAGGCCGATCCGCTCAACACGAAGGCGGTGTTCCTGCTCGGACGCGTGCCGGTGCCGTACTCCGGCGCGTTGGCGCCGGACGGCCACCCCGACCACCAAGGCGCCTGGCCAGCCGACGTCTACTACGGCGACGTCAACGGCACGTGGACCGACACGTCGATCAACCTGACCACCGCGACGCGGCCTGAGAACCGCAACGTCCCCGGCGACGGCAAGTTCGACCAGAGCTCGCTGCCGAGCGACGTCGAGCTCGCCGTCGGTCGCGTCGACTTCGCCAACATGCCGGCGTTCGCCATCGGCGAGACGGCGCTGCTGCAGCAGTACCTCGACAAGGACCACGACTACCGCCACAAGGCCTTCGCCGTCGGCCAGCGCGCGGTGGTCGACGACAACTTCGGCTGGTTCGGCGGCGAGGCGTTCGCGGCGTCCGGCTGGCGCAACGGCACCAACCTCGTCGGCCCGACCAACGTCACGGCAGGCGACTACTTCACGACGCTCAACGTGCCGACCGGCACGGGCCACGCCTGGAGCTACGGCTGCGGTCCCGGCTGGTACCAAGGCGCGAACGGCGTCGGCAGCACGACCGACTTCACGCTGAGCCAGAACCGCAGCGTGTTCACGATCCTGTTCGGCAGCTACCACGGCGACTGGGACGCGCCGGACAACTTCCTGCGCGCCGCCCTGGGCAGCGGCTGGACGCTGACCAACTGCTGGGCCGGGCGGCCGCACTGGTCGTTCCACACGATGGGCGTCGGCGAACCGATCGGGTTCGGCGCGCGCTTCAGCCAGAACGACACGCTCGTCGGCGGGTCGAGCCAGCGCGGCGTGCACATGGCGCTGCTCGGCGATCCGACGCTGCGCCAGCACGTCGTGGCGCCGCCGACGGCGCTCGCCGTGACCGACCAATGGCCCGCGGCGAGCCTCGCTTGGACGGCGTCGGCCGATCCGGTCGCCGGCTACCACGTCTACCGCGCTGCGAGCGCGAGCGGTCCGTTCACGCGGCTCACCACGAACCCCGTCGCGGCCACCAGCTTCGTCGACCCGCAGGCGCTCGGCGGCGCGTCGACCTACCTCGTGCGCGCGGTGCGGCGCGAGCTCGCGCCGACGAGCACGTACTGGAACATCAGCCAGGGCGCGTTCGCTTCGACGACGCTGCCGACGCAGGCGGCGGCGAACGTCGCGTTCGGCGCAGGTTGTGGCGGCATGACGCTGGCAGCCGCGCCGGCGCCGGTCTCGAACGCGACGGCCGGCACGACGGTCACCTTCACGGCGACCAACGTGCCCGAGTACGCGCCAGGAGCCGGCACGCGCCTTGGCCTGTTGCTGGTCAGCCCCACTGCCGACCCTGCTGGCGCGTCGCTCGCGGCGCTCGGCATGCCCGGCTGCTCGTCGTGGATCGGCGCGTTCGTCGTCAGCATCGTGGCGATCGACAGCGTGCCGACGCTGACGGCAGCCGTCGCGATCCCAGCGGGCGTGCCGCCCGGCGTCAGCGTCCACGCGATGTTCGCAGGGCTGACGCAACCGGGCGTCGCCAACGCCTACGGCGCCTTCACCAGCAACGGCGTCACCAGCTTCGTCAACGCGTTCTGACGCGCACGCTCACGTGCCGACGATCAGCTCGACGCCGTTGAGCAGCACGATCTGCGGCGCGCCGCCGACGAGGTCGAGGCGCGCGGCCTGGAACGGCAGCGACAGGCCGATGAAGCCTGGCGACGACGGGATCGGGAAGCCGTAGCTGCCGAAGCCGGTGAACGTGACCGGCGGCGGCGACGGCTGCAGCAGCAGTTCGCCGCCGAACAGCGGCAGCGGCGCGCCGAAGCCGCCGGCGCCGTAGGCCAGGACCGACGCGAGCGTGTTGGCGTTGGTCGCCACCGTGCCCTGCCACTGCGTGCCGAGTTGCGGCAGGGTCGCGCAGCTGAAGTCGGCAGGGTTGGCGCCCGTGCCGTTGCGGAACAGGCAGGCGGCGCCGCCGGCCGCCCGCACCGCCAGCGTGTCGAAGTTGAAGTCGCTGACGAAGTCGATCTGCAGTTCGTCGAGGTAGGTGTTGGCGAATCCGAAGAAGTTGTTCGGCTGGCCTTGCGACCACGACCCCGAGAACGACGCGACCTCGACGCCCTGCACGAGCGCGCGCATCGTCGTGGTCGTGCCGTTCGCGATCTGGTGGAACACGAAGCTGGCGTCGACGACCGGTTGCGCGAACTGGATGCGCAGCGACGTCGTCGGACTGGCGGAGTCGCGCGTGAGGAAGCCGCCGACGAGGTTGTTGCTGTAGCCGGTGGTGAAGTAGGCGGCGTTGGCGATCGTCAGGCCGGCGAACTGCGTCGTCACCGGCGTGAAGTTCGGCACCACGCCGGCGCCGAAGTCGAACACCTGCGTCGGGTTGGTCAGACCGCCCGTCTGGGCGACGATCGCTTGGGCGGTGGCCGGCGCGGCGAAGGGAACCGACGCGCTGACGAGCAACGCGGCGACGACGAATGGGTGGCGAGGCATGGACGGCTCCGAGGCGGGGAACCGCAAGGCTAGCGCGGACGCGGCCCGGCTGGCCAAGCAGCCATGGCGCTGGCACCCGCTGCACCGCATGGGCGGATCCCACGAACGCCGTGGCGATGGGGTCCCCTGCGGGGCCCATGCCGCGCACGCCCCTCGCCCAGTTCGTCAGCCGCCTCGTCGCAGAAGCGCACGCCGACGAATCCCGCAGGCCTGTTGTGCCCCGCAGCGCCGACCGTCGCCAGTTCCTCGCTGGCGCGTCGTCCGCGGCCGTCGCGGCGAGCCTGCCGCAACCGCTCGGCCGTGCGCGCACGCGCAAGGCGACGGTCCGGGTCGCCGTCGACGGCGATCGGCTGAGCCGCCCGGCGGTCAGCGGCGCGGCAACTGCGCCGCGCGGCCGAGCGCGACGAGCCACAGCCGCACTTCGGCCTCGGTCAGGCCGGCGCGCCACAGCGGTTGCATCAGCTCCGCGATCGCGTGCTTGGGCCGCGACGCGTCGCGCCACGCGCTGTCCTGCAGCAACGCGGCGAACGCCTGTTCGAGTCGCTGCAGCAACTCCGCGGGCGCCGGCGTCGCCGGCGGCGCGCCGGCCGCTTCGAAGCCGCCCGCGGCAACGGCCGCCGCGAACAACTCGGCGGCGAACACGCAGACCGCCTGCGCGAGATTGAGCGAGGTCTGCTGCGGCGCCACCGGGATCGTCGCGACGGCATGGCAGCGCAGCAGCTCGGCGGGCTCGAGCCCGTGCTGCTCGCCGCCGAACACCAGCGTCGGCGCGCCGCGCTGCAGCGACTCCTCGGCCAGCTGGCGCGGCGTCAGCACGCGCGCGCCTGGTGGTGGCGCGTCGGTCGTCGCGACGAGCCACGTCGCGCCGGCGACGGCTTCGTCGAGACCGCCGCACGACGTCGCCGCCGCCAGCACGTCCTCGGCGTGCACGGCCATGCGGTGCGCGTCGACCCACGATCCGATGCGCGAATCGACGAGCGTCAGGCGGCGCAGGCCGAAGTTCTTCATCGCCCGCGCCACGGCGCCGAGGTTGGCCGCGCCCTGCGGCCGCACCAGCACGACGTGCGCCTCGGCGAGCGGGAACGTCATCGCCACCCGCTCAGCCGATGTACTTGCCGATCAGCAGGTCGAGGCGGCGGCGCGCATCCGGCGTGATCGCTTCCTTGGCGGTCATGATCGCGTGCTGCATGCAGCCGGCGGCCGAGATCGGCGGATTGGCGGCGACGAGCTTCGCCAGCTCGGCGACGACGCGGCGCGCGAGGTCGACGTTCTTCTTGATCACGGCGATCACCGCCGCGACGTCGACGTCGGCTTCCGTCTCGTGCCAGCAGTCGTAGTCGGTCGCCATGGCGATCGTCGTGTAGCAGAGCTCCGCCTCGCGCGCGAGCTTCGCCTCCTGCAGGTTGGTCATGCCGATGACGTCGACGCCCCAGCTGCGGTACATCTTCGACTCGGCGCGCGTGCTGAACAGCGGCCCCTCCATGCACACGTAGGTGCCGCCGTCGTGCGCGGTCGCGCCGGCCGCGCGGGCCGCCTGCAGCGCCAGCAGGCGCAGCGGCTCCCACACCGGGTCGGCGAAGTGCGCGTGCGCGACGCAACCGTCGCCGAAGAACGTCGACTCGTGCGTGCGACCGCGCGTGCGATCGATGAACTGGTCGACGAGCACGAGGTGGCCCGGCTCGAGGCTCTCCTTCATCGAGCCGACCGCCGAGATGCCGACGACGCAATCCATGCCGAGCTGCTTCATCGCGTGCAGGTTGGCGCGGAACGGCAGTTCGTGCGGGGCAAGGCGATGGCCCCGGCCGTGGCGCGGCAGGAAGGCCATGCGCACGCCGGACAGCGTGCCCGTGATCAGCGCGTCGCTCGGCGGTCCGAACGGCGTGTCGACGACGACTTCCTTGCGATCCTCGAGACCCGGCAGGTCGTAGATGCCCGACCCGCCGATCACGCCCAACGTGCGCTCGCTCATGCTTCGTCCTCGTCGCGTCCCCGCTCGTCGCCGCCGCGGTCGTCGCCGCCGCGGTCGAAGCGGCCACGGCCGTCGCCGCCACGGCCGTCGCCACCTCGGCCGTCGTCACCGCGCTCCTCGGGCGCGAACCAGCTCGGCGCGAACAGGCGCTTGATCATCATCGTGGCGTACGCGCCGCGCGGCAGCGCGAACTCGAGCGTCGCCTTGACCTTGCCGGGGTTCATGTCGTCCGGCTCGAGGCGCACGTCGGCGACGTCCGTCGGCTTGATCAGCACGTCGCGCGGCTCCTCCTTCCAGATCATGCCCGGGACCTCGTTGCGCATGAAGTCGTCGCGCTCGATGCCCGCCGCCTGCATCTCCTCCTGCATGGCGCGACGGAACGGCTCGCTACCGCCGTCACCGTCGGGGCCGTACAGCGGCGTGCGCATCGCCTTCAGCTTGTCCTCGCGGTCCGGCGCGAGGTACTTCCACGCCAGCAGGTCGCCGGCGATCGTCGCGAGGCGCAGGCGCTGCGCGGAGTTGACGCCGCCGCGCAGCAGACGGCTGACCGCGCGGTTCCACAGCAGCGACTGGAACGCGAACGCGTGGATGACGCGCTGGCGCAGCGGCACGTGCTCGAGGGCGCCGCGGAAGTCGTCGGGGCTGGCGAGCAGGTGGCCGAAGATCGGCTCGTACATGGGGCCGCGCGCGATGCGCGCACAGGTCTCCCAGTCGCCCCAGCGGAGCTGCAACGTCTTCTTCAGCTTGACGTCGCCGGAGATCGCCACCGGCGACGGCTCGGCGATGAACTGCTGCAGCGCGCGCTCGAAGTCGCCTTGCAGCACGCTGCGCATCGGGAAGCCCTGGCCGTGGCGCAGGCAGCCGAAGCGCTGATCGTCGAAGTAGTTCGGGAAGCCGGTCTTCAGCAGCGACGGCATGCCGCGCCGCAGCGACGCCGCCCGCGGCGGCGTCATGTCGCGGACGACGATGGTGAAGGCGTTGCCGCCGCTCTGCCGGCTCGTGATCGGCCGGTTCGTCGCGCCGACCGGCTGCACGCGCAGGTTCGGCAGCTTGAGCTCGACGGCGCGGCGTTCGATCGTGACGTACTGGTCGGTGACCGCCTGACGGTCCTTGAGGCCGGCGTACGCGATCGTGCCGCGATCGACGCGCGCCTCGCGGACGAGCAGCGACAAGGCTTCGGGCGTAGACAGCTTTTCCTTGTGCACGAGGTGGACGACGTAGTCGCCACCGGGCACCTCGGGCCACTGCATCAGCTCACGGACGCGGAAGTCCTCAGGGATCGTCTTCAGTCGCACGGTCATCTCCGCCGTTCGTCGTGGCTGGCGAGCTGCCGGAGGGCGACGGCGAGGTCCTCGGGCAGGGGGCACTCGACGTCGACGGCGGCGCCATCGAGGTCGCGGAACGACAGCCGCTCAGCGTGCAGGAACATGCGCGCGAGCAGCGGCCGCTCCGGCACGCCCTTGCGCAGTTTGTACCCGGGCTTGAGGCGCGACAGGAGCAGTTCTTCGCCGCCGTAGTCGCGATCGCCGACGATCGGGCAGCCGATCGACTGCAGGTGGACGCGAAGTTGGTGGCTGCGGCCGGTGGTCGGACGCAGTTCGACGAGCGCGTGCTGGCCGAACCGCTCGCGCACCCGGCCGCTGGTGTGCGCAGGGCGGAAGCCAGGCAACTCACGCGCCGAAGCGACGACCTTGCCCGGCCGCCGGCGGTCCGGCCCGAGGAAGGCGTCGACGACGAACTCGTCCGCCGGCTGCCCTTGGACGACGGCGACGTAGGTCTTGCGCACGAGCGCGTCGGTGAACTGCCGGTCGAAGTGCTGCGCAGCCGTGAGGCCCTTGCCGAGCAACAGGCAACCCGACGTGTCGCGGTCGAGGCGGTGCACGATGCGCAGGTCCGCGCCCGGACGCAGTTCGTCCAACAGGCCGTGCACGCCGCCTTCCTTGCCGCTGCGGTCCGGCACGGTCACCAGGCCGGCCGGCTTGGCGATGACCAGCGCCGACACGCTCTCCCACACCACCGCCGGCATGCGCTCGCCGGCCGGGCGCGCGCTGCGCGCCACCCCCGGCAACCACTCGAGGACGTCGCCCTCGCGGACACGCCGGTTGGTCACGCACTCCTCGCCATTCACCCGCACCCTGCCGGCGGCGACGTCGGCACGCAGCTCGATGGCGTGAAGCTCCGGGTGGGCCTGACCAAGTGCGTCGACCAGCAAGGCCCCGTCGGCGGCAGCCGGGACCACGACGATCTGGCGCGACGGGGAGCTCAAGGGGCGAGCACAGTACGGAGCCGAGCCAGGGCAGCAACCCGTCAAGTCGTACGCCGAGGCGCAACTCGGTGCGCCGGCAGCGAGAAGAATCCCGCTTTCGAACCAATGTCTAGACTCTGGGACAAGGAATGGGACGCCCGACTACGATCGCGTCGAAGCGACGCCGGCATGACCTGCGGGTTTCTACGGTTGAGTGCGCAGGCGGGTGCTCTTGGCACGCAGGTTGCCCATGGCATCGCGTGCGGCAACGCACGACCCACGGTGGTGCAGCGGCTCTGGCCCCCCAGTCCAGTGCCGAGGCCCCGACGAGGGAGCTCTTGGGACAGTGAGGCAAGTGAGAGACACCACGCGGGTGTGCTTGGTTGGCGAGACCGTGCCACTCCGCGTTGCTTTGCGGGTTGCTGGAGACGCTGCGGAAGGCGAGACCACGGCGATTCCTTGCAGTCGGCGCGCGCAAGCGCGACGGCTGCTGACGGCGCTCGCGAGCGGATATGGGGTGCGAGCCCCTATCAACCGCCCGGCTTCGGCCGGGCGGTTTTTTTATGTCCTGCGGTCACGCGCACGGCGCGGAAGCGCCGATGAGAAGGGCGATCCGATCGATGCACTGCTCCGTCGTCATCCCGTGCTTCAACGGCGCCGACCTGACACGCGCCTGCATTGCCAGCCTGCTGGCCCAGGAAGGCGACGACGTGCCGTTCGAGATCCTGCTGGTCGACAACGGCAGCACGGACGCGACGTCGACGCTCGGCGCGATGTCGCCGCGCGTCCAGGTGCTGCGCCAGGAACGCAACCTCGGCTTCGCCGGCGGCGTCAACGCCGGACTGCGCGCCGCGCGCGGCGAACTCGTGCTGGTGCTCAACAACGACACGCAGGCAGCGACCAACATGCTGCGCGAGCTGCGTGAGGCGTTGCTCGGCCATCCGCGCATGGGGGCCGTCGCGCCGGTCAGCAACCACGTCAAGGGCGATGCGCTGTTGCCGGTCAGCGACCGCGGTCGCGAAGCCGCCGGTCGCGCCGCGATCCGCGACGCGCTGGCGCAGGCGCCGGCGCTGCAGGACGCGACGACGCTCGCCGGCCTGTGCCTGATGTTGCGCCGCCGCACCGTCGAGGAGGTCGGGCTGTTCGACGAGCGCTTCGGCCACGGCAACTTCGAAGACGACGACTTCTGCCTGCGCCTCCGCCTGCACGGCCTGCGCCTGGGCATCGCCGGCCGGGCGTTCCTGCACCACGAAGGCCACGCGACGTTCAAGTCGATGGGGCTCGACCTCAAGCAGGAGATCCACAAGCGCCGCGCGCAGTTCCGCGACAAGTGGCGGCACGATCCGGCCGGCCGGGCCCATATCGCGGCCCTCGACGACGACGCTCCCGCCGCGGCCGCCGCAGCGCGCGACGCCGCGGCCGCCTGGCCGCTCTGGCCCGACGCCGATTGGCACCTCGCCGTCGCCGCGCTGCTGCGTGGCGACCACGCCGAGGGCATCGCGCGACTGCGCGGCTTCTTGCGTCAGTGCCCGCTCCACGCCGACGCCCGCATCCTGCTGGCCCAGGCGCATGGCCTGCGCGGCGACGTCGCCGCCAGCGATCGCGAACTCGTGCGCGCGCTCGACTGCGCGCCTTCGCGGCCGCAGCAGGCGCGCATCCTGCGACGACTCGGCGAGCGCTCGTACCGCGATGGCCGCTACGACGACGCGCGCGCGCAGTTCGGCGCCCTCGCGGAACTCAACGTCGAACAAGCCGACGTGCACAACTGGATCGGACTCTGCGAACTCGGCGCCGGCCGCGTCGACGCCGCGACCGAGTGGTTCGCGCGCGCCGCGACGACGGGGCTCGCCGTCGCGGCCACCAACCTCGGCGTGTGCCGGGCCAAGCAGGGTCGCATGGCCGAGGCGAGGGCGTGCTTCGCGCGCGCCGTCGAACTCGATCCGAACGACGCGACGGCGCGCGCCAACCTCGCGGCCTGCGACCAGTTCGCCGCCCGCTGACGCGCGCGGCTCAGTCCGCGGCGACGGCCGCGGTGGCCGCTGCGCGCGGCGCCGCGCCGGTGGCGAGCAATTCGTCGACGATGGCCGAAAGCGGACGCGACGGCGCCCAGCCGATCATCGCGCGCAGGCGCTGCAGCGACGGCACGCGCCGCGGCAGTTCGTCGAAGCCGCGCGGGAACACGTCGACGAGCGGCGTGGCGACGATCGGCGAGCGGCTGCCGGCGCGGGCGCGCACCAGTTCGGCGAGCGCGCGCACGGCGACTTCGACGTCGCCACCGACGTTGACGACGCGGCCGGCGGCGGCCGGCGACTCGGCGAGATCGACGAGCGCGGACGCGACTTCGGCGACGTGCGCGAAGCAGCGCGTCTGGCTGCCGTCGCCGTAGACGGTCAGCGGCTCGCCGCGCTGCGCTTGCGCGACGAAGCGCGGCAGCACCATGCCGTGATCGCCGACCTGGCGCGGACCGACGGTGTTGAACAACCGCGCGACGACGACGGGAAGGCCGGTCCGGCCGGCATGGCCGAAGGCAAGCCACTCGGCGTAGGCCTTGGCGCAGGCATAGCTGCCGCGCGGCCCCTCGGGCACGCCGGGTTGCACGGGGTCCTCTTCGCAGAATGGCACGCGCCCGCGGCCGTAGACCTCGCTGCTCGACGTGAACAACACGCCGGCGCCAGCGGCAGCCGCGGCGGCGAACACGTGCTCGGCGCTGCGCTGGTTGGCCTGCATCACGCCGAGCGGATCGTCGGCGAGGCGACGCACGCCGACGACGCCGGCGAGGTGGAAGACGACGTCGGCGTCGGCGCAGGCGCGGTCGGCGAGGCAGGGATCGGCGATCGACGCGACGGTGACGCGCAGCGCGGGATGCGCGGCGACCGCGGCGAGGTTGGCGAGCCGGCCGGTCGACAGATCGTCGACGACGTGCACGCGGTGGCCGCGGCGCAGCAACTCCTCGACGAGGTGCGAGCCGACGAAGCCAGCGCCACCGGTGACGAGCGCACGCGCCGGACCGGCCAGCAGGGCGCGGCCGCGCGCGGGCGGCGTGGCATCGTCAGCGGAGCAGGGGCGCGGCATCGGCGACAGCATCGCGGGAGCGCGCGGCGAACGCCAACGGCTCGCCACTGGGACGGCGCTGGCTCGCCGCTATTCCCGACCGCCGCCTTGGCGCATGGCCTCGAGCTGGCGGCGCAGCGCGGCGACTTCGGCGCGCAGGGCCGCGACCTCGGCTTCGAGTTCGCCGGCGACGGGCGATGACGATCCAGGCGCAGTGACCGCAGGCGGCGCGGCCGGCTTGGGCGCCGCCGGTGCAGGCGCCTTCGGTGGCGCGGACTCGCTCGCCGGCAGCGGCGGCGTGCCTGGCCGCGACGGCCGCGGCGTCGGCTCGGGCTTTGGCGCGCCTGCGTCCGGCCGTTCACCGAGCTTGACGACGACGCGGTGCTCCTTGTCGCCGCGCCGGACCGTCAACTCCATGCGATCCCCGGGCTTGGCCGCGGCGAGCGCTGCGCGCATGCGCTCCCGCGCGACCGGCGCGGCATCGCCGAGGCGGACGATGACGTCACCGACCTGCAGGCCGGCCTTCGCCGCCGGCGAGTCCGGGATGACCTCGACGACGACCGGCTGGTCGCGTTCCTGGTCGAGGTAGACGCCGAGCCACCCATCGGGCACGACGGCGCCAAGCAACAGCGGCAGCAGCAGGTGGAAGGGCGAGGCCATGGCGTCTCCGGTGGCGAGGGTCCGCCTGCCACCATCCTGGATCGCCAATCCAAGGGCCAGCCCTTGACCCGACCTTGCACGGTCCGTACAAAGCTCGCCCCTTGGTGCGCCCCCTTCGTCTAGCGGCCTAGGATTCGTGATTCTCAGTCATGCGACAGGGGTTCAAATCCCCTAGGGGGTACCAGTCGCCCGGCAGGCGCAAGCCTGCTGGGCGTTTCTTTTTCTGCGCGTTGCCGCCGGTCGGAAGCCCGCCGCCCGCCTGCCGCCGCCCCACCCGCTTCGGCTAGCCTCCGCGCATGGTCTGGCTGCGCCGCGAAGACCACGAAGACCGCGAACTGCGCTGGCTCTGCCGCTGGGCGACGCCAAGCCGCAGCGCTGGCCCGCGCCGCCTCGCCGAGCCGGACGATCCGCTGCGCACCGCCTTCCAGCGCGACCGCGATCGCATCCTGCACGCGACCGCGTTCCGTCGGCTGCAGCACAAGACGCAGGTCATGGCGGCGTACGAAGGCGACCACTTCCGCAGTCGCATGACGCACTCGCTCGAAGTCGCGCAGATGGCGCGCTCGGCGGCGCGGGCGCTGCGCTGCAACGACGACCTCGCCGAAGCGGTCGCCCTGGCCCACGATCTCGGCCACCCGCCGTTCGGACACGTCGGGGAGGAAGCGCTGCACGAAGCAATGGCCGATCACGGCGGCTTCCGCCACAACGCCCAGAGCGCGCGCACCGTCGACCTGATCGAGGACCGCTACGGCCACGGCCACGGCCTCAACCTGACGTTCGCCGTGCGCGCGAGCCTGTTGAAGGGCCGCATCCCCGACAGCTTCCCGCTGAGCTCCGACCTGCGGCCGCGGCCGACGATGCCGCTCGAAGCGCAACTCGTCGACCACTGCGACAAGATCGCCTACCTCAGCCACGACCTCGACGACGGGCTGCGCGCCGGCATGTTCGCCGAGGTCGAGGCCGCGGAGTTGCGGCTGTGGCAACGGGCCCGCGCGGCGTGCGGCAGCGACAACCGCCAGCGCATCGTCAGCGAAGTCGCGTCGCTGCTGATCCACGACCTGCTGGAGACGACCGACGCCGCGCTGGCGGAAGCGCCGGCCGGCGGCGAGCCGCCGCGCGCGCAGCACGGCGGCGCGATGACGGTGATGGCGCACGAACTGCTCGAGTTCCTGCGCGCGCGCTTCTATCGCTCGCCGCGGGTCCTCGCGGTGATGAACGACGGCGCCGAACGCATCCGCAAGCTGTTCGCCGCGCTGGTCGCCGACCCGGCACGACTGCCCGAGTCGGCGCGAGCGCGCGTCAACCGCGAAGGCCTGCACCGGGCGATCTGCGACTACATCGCCGGCATGACCGACCGCTTCCTGCAGCGGGCTTCGGAAGGACTCTGACGGCTAGCACCAGCGAGGCAGGCGCGCGCATCGGGCGCGACGGCGAGCCCGCGGGACGGGCGAAACCGGCGCAGGAGATCCGGCAGAGGCGGCTGCGGCCCTACCGCGCAAAGCCGCCCGAAACGAAGAACGCGCGGCCCGGGAGGCCCGGACCGCGCGCATGTGGTTACCCCGCAAGGATTTGAACCTTGACAAACAGGACCAGAACCTGTTGTGCTACCGTTACACCACGGGGCAGTAAGTCGTTGCGTTGAAAGAACTTGCGCTTGGTCGCTCGCGCCGAAACCAGCCCCCGAAACCAAGCACTCGGAACACCGAGGGCGCGGTGTCCGAGCACGTGGCGAAGTCGATGGCCGGGATCTGGTTACCCCGCCTGGACTCGAACCAGGAACCAACAGGACCAAAACCTGCTGTGCTACCGATTACACCACGGGGTATCGGGCGGCGCAGTCTAGCGACGCGAGTCCGGTTGTCTACGACTTCCTGGCGCCCCCTCATCCCCGCGCCATGGCCCGACCGCGCGGGGCGCCGGCAGCCTGTGCACCCGCGCCACTGGCCGGGAATCGGATCGCGCACGCACGGATTCCCGGACAACGGTTTCGCGTCAGCACAACCACCAACTCGAACCGTCAGGAAACGACCCTACCGTGTCGTCAACGAACGCATCGGCGACTTGCCTTGGAATCACTCGCAGACCCAACCGATCCTGACTGTGCGTGCGGTCGCACGACGTGCCTCACGTGCCTGTCGCGGCTCACGGAGTCCGTGTCGGAGGGCGGCGCGCAAGTGGCGACGCCGCAACCGCAGCGCTCCGGCGCGCCGAGCCAACTCGGCCTGAGCGTCGAAGATCGCATCGCGATGCTCGCGCCGCGCACACACGGCGCATCCCGCGAGCTCGGCGCCTTGGTGCGCGCCGTCACGCCCGCGAGCCTCGGCGCCGCGCTCGGCATCCGGTCCGGCGACCTGCTCGTCGCGATCGGCGGCACGCCCGTCGCCTCCGCGGTCGAGATCCGCCGCGCGCTCGCGGAGCTGCCCGACGCGCCGGTGCGCGTCACCATCCGCCGCGGCGCCGTCCGCATGGACCTGACCCTCGAGGAATGAGCGGCCCGCGGCGGCGCGGTATCGTGCCCCGCCATGCCGTTCTCCGAGGCGTCGCTCGTCGAGTTCCTGCGCCGTAGCGCCGCGCGCGGACCCGCGGTCGAAGTCGGCATCGGCCACGACGCCGCGGTCGTGCGCTCGCCGCGCGGCGACGGCCTCGTGCTGAAGTCCGACCAGACGATCGAGGACGTGCACTTCACGCGCGGCGAAGCGCCATGGGAACTGTTCGGTCGCAAGGCCGTCGCGCGCGTGCTGTCCGACCTCGGCGCGGTCGGAGCGCGCCCGATCGCCTGCCTCTGTTCGCTCGCGCTGCCTGACGACGTCGACGAAGCATCGGCGAAGGCGATCCTCGCCGGCGTGATGGCGCTCGCCGACGGCGCGCCGACCAGCCTCGTCGGCGGCGACCTGTCGCGCTCGCCGCGCGGCGTGGTCATCGACGTCAGCGCGCTCGGCTTCCTCGAAGGCCGCACACCGATGCTGCGCGCCGGCGCGCGGCCGGGCGACGCGCTCGTCGTCACCGGTCCGCTCGGCCGCAGCCGCGACGGCCACCACCTGCGCTTTGCGCCGCGGTGGCGCGAAGGCATCGCACTCGCCGCCAGCAGCATGGTGCGCGCCTGCATCGATCTTTCCGATGGCCTCGGCCGCGATGTCCACCATCTCGCCACCGCGTCGGGCGTCGGCGTCCGCATCGACGCTCGCGCGTTGCCGCGGCGACGCGGCGCCGACGGCACGCCGGCGACGGTGGCCCAGGCGCTGCACGACGGCGAGGACTTCGAGCTGCTGTTCGCCATCGGAGCCGACGATCTGGCGCGCCTGCGGACGCTGCCGGACCTGGCAGCGGTCTCGCTGCAGCAAGTCGGCGTCTGCACCGATGCGGCAGCAGGCGTCGTGCTGACCCGTGAAGACGGCGTGGTCGAGGCCTTGCCGCCAGGCGGCTTCCAGCACCGCTTCGGCAGCTGAAGCGGAACCACGCGGCCCGGCGTCGGCGCGAGGCCCCGACCGGCCAGCGAGTGGCTACGCCTTCTCCGCATGCCGGCTCTGGCGAACCAGCCCCAGGGGACCGACCGCAGCAGGCGAGCCCCCATGAGCCCGGCCGGATCTGCTGACCGGATCGATGCGTCGCCCGGCCGAGCCAGTCGCCCGGCCGAGCCAGTCGCCGGCCGAGCCAGTCGCCGACCGAGCCAGTCGCCGGTCGAGCCAGTCGCCGGCCGAACCAGACGGCCGCCAAACCGGACGGCCGCCAACCTAGACCACAACCGGTAAAGAGAAACGCCCCAGGGCTTGTGGCCCCAGGGCGTTGATCTCCTCCGTCACCGGAGGACTGGTAGCGGGGGGAGGATTCGAACCTCCGACCTTCGGGTTATGAGCCCGACGAGCTACCGGGCTGCTCCACCCCGCGTTGGGTAGGGCGAACAAGATAGCGCGGGCCGACGGTCGCACAAGCGCGATCTCGCCATTCCCCCCGCCGGCCGCGCTGACACCGGCGGGCGCCGTCAGCGACCGGCGCGCAGTTGGGCGAAGGCGTCCCGCTGCTCGGCGGGACAGTCCGGCGCGTCGAACAGGGCCGCGTGCGGCGCTACGGCCTGGACGGTGTCGTCGCGAAGCGCGGGATCGAGCCGCAGCCGATGCTGCGCCCAATCGAGCAAGCGGCCACGGAACGCCGGATCCTCCTTGGCGGTGCGACGGAGCACGCGCTCGTACAGCGCGACGGCGCCGGCGAGGTCGGTGGCGACGAGGGCCTTGGCGACCTTGGACTCGACTTCGCGCACGGCCGGGGCGTCCTCGCCCTCGTCGCCAGCGCGCTCGTCGAGCAGCTTGCGCGCCGCGTCGGGCTTGCCCATCGCGAGTTGGGCCTCGGCGGCGAGCGCGCGCATGCGGTCCTTCTCGGCCTCGGTCAGTTCGACGCGCGCCGACGGCGCGCCGGCGCCCGACGCGCTGGCGTTGGTCGCCGTGCCGTTGGCGCCGTTGGCGCCGCCGCTGCCGAGCCACGTGGCAGCGCGCTGCGCGACGTCCTGCGGCTTGCCGACGGCGAGTTCGACCGCAAGGCGAAGCAGCCGCAAGGCGCCGCGATCCGGCCGATCCTTCTCGGGCAACGCGTCGAGCGCCGAGAACGCCGTGCGGACGTCACGGGCCTCGCGCTGCAGTTCGTCGCTGCTCCCCCAAGGCTCGCGCGCAGGCTTGAGCGCGGCGGCCTCGACGACGTAGGTCATCGCGGCGCGCGCACGGTCCGCCGCGGCGACATCGACGCCACCGACGTCCTTCGCCAGGTCGATCGCGCCGTGGTTGGCGAGGATCAGGCGCAGGCTCTGCCGGCGCTTGTGGTCGAGCAACGGCGGGCACGCGGCCAACCACTGGCCGCGGTCCGCGCGCGGATCGGCGCCGATCGTCGCCAGCGCCTGCAACAGCGGATCGAGCCGGAACTGCTGCTCCGCCGGGACCGGCGAGCCCAGGTCGGTGAGCGCCACGCGGATCGCGCCGATCGCCAGCTCCGGCGTGCCGGACGTGCGGCCGCACTCCTGCAGGCAGTTGGCGAGCGCGCGCAGCACCGCGGGATCCGGCTCGGCGACCAGGCGACTGCGCACGACGACGATCGTCTTGCCGATCGCATCCGTGCGGCCGACGTCGTTCGACTCGACCAGCGTCGCCAGGGACTCCGCCGCCTGCTGGCGCAGCTCGGCGTTGGCGTCGCGCAGCAGTTCGTGTTGGGCGGCGAGCCACGCCGCGGCAAAGGCCGCGTCGGCGCGCCATCCCTGCAGCAGGATCGCGCAGTTGGAGCGGAACTTCGTCGCCATCTGCGGATCACGGACGACGTCGAGCAACAGACCGAAGACCTCGGGCACGCGCTGCTCGCGCGTGTCCAGCGCCTGGGCGACGTCGAGCGCAGCCTGGCGCAGACCGAGCGCCTCGTCGCTCCGGCACGCGGCGGCGACCAGCGCCAGCCAATCCGCCTTGTCGGCATCGGCAGCGCCGGGAGCCGGCCAGCGCGGCGCGGCGCGGGCGCCAAGCGTCTGCAGGATCGCGGCGACCAGGTCCCGCGGCGACGGCTGCTCCGCCAGCAAGCGAGCAGCCATCGCGACGAGCCGCGCGCGCGTCTCCGGCGCCGGGAAGCGGCGCAGACCACGCAGAGCCGCGATCTGCACGTCGCGGTCGGCGACGTCGAACTGGGCCAGCAACAGCGCGACGAGCTCGTTGGCGAGCTCGGCGTCGTCGGACCGGGCCAACGCCGCGGCGACCTCGAGCAGGCGCGCACGACGCAACGACTTCTCCGCCGGTTCGGCGCGGAAGCGCAGCAGGAGCGCGCGCGCGAACGATTGTCGCGCCGGCGACGCGTCGTCGGGCACGCCCGGCAGCGTCTGCTGCAGCAGTTCGAGGCACGCGTCGAGCGTCGCCGCGTCGTCGACGACGACGCGTTCCTGCACGGTCTTCCAGTCGACGCCAGCGCCGCGGGCCACGTGCGCGCGCACGACGTCGCGCGCGGCATCGACGCGCAACTGCGCCATCTCGGCCTTCATGCGCTCGA
>JBEITC010000451.1:0-3380 GCA_040375075.1 Planctomycetota bacterium
CGACGCGCTCAACCGCCTCGGCGTGTTGCTGCTGCAGCAGGGGCGCGTCGACGAGGGACGTAGCATGCTGGTGCGCGCGCACGAGGCGTCGCCGACCGATGCCGCGCCGCTGCTGCACCTCGCGCAGGCCGAGGCGCTGCTCGGCATGGTCACCGCCGCCGAAGGCCGGCTGCAGCACGCCGCGCGCCTCGGCGCGGATCCGCTGACGCTCGACGCGGTGCGCCGCGAGATCGCGAGCAAGCAACGCTGAGCGGCCAGCGAGCCGGCGAGGCCGTCGCGCCGGGATCCTGCGCGCGAGCAGGACGCGACGTCGCGGCGTTCGCGACCTGGACATGCCTGCTGCGACTTCGCAGAATCGCCGCGCGGCTGCCGGTGGCTGCGCCCGATCGCTGGAACCGCATCGAGAGGATCCGTGATGAAGTTCGCCGCTTGCGTCGTGTTGGCTGCGTCGGCCTGCCTGCAAGGTTGTGAATCGCTGTCGGGCCTGCGCGGCCGGGTCGCCGCCGGCGCCGGCCTGACCAACCTCACGGTGCGCGACGCCGGCGTCTCGGACGCCGCGGATGGCGGACAGCAGAGCGTGCGCGCGGAACTCGCGCAGCCGCTCGACTACCTGCTCGACCTCGAGGTCGGCGTGCGCCTGAAGGGCGGCTTCCGCGAGATCGACGATCGCTTCTTCGGCGCGGGCTACGACTTCGAGTCGCGCCAGTTGGCGCTGACGCCGACGGTGCGCGGCTTCTGGGGCCTGTCCGAGAGCAGCCGCATCTACGGCGAAGCCTTCGCCGGCTACGAGTACTTCTGGGGCGAGGAGCGGGCGCTGGGCGTGACCGCCCGCGGCGAGGACGGCGGACTGGCCTACGGGGTCGGCCTGGGCGTGGAGTTCACGTCACGAAGGCGAACGCGCTGATCCTGGGCCTCGAATGGTCGCGCCTCGAGGTCGAGGAGGACGGCGTCGACGCGTCGTTCGACGACTTCTCGGCGATCGTCGGCTGGGCGATGCGATTCTGAGCGCCCGGACCGGCGACGTCTGCGGGCGCGCGGTTCGCGCGTGTGGCCGCGATCGCGGCGATGCGCTAGAAGGGCGACGCCCCGCGCTTGCCGATGAACCCCGCCGACCCGCTGCTCGCGTACCGAGACCGCTTCCCGATCACGAAGCGGAGCAACTACCTGATCAACAACTCGCTCGGCGCGATGCCGGCGGCGGCGCGGGCGAGCGTGCAGCAGTTCCTCGACCAGTGGGACACGCGCGGCGTGCGCAGCTGGGGCGACGGCTGGTGGTCGCTGCAGGAGAAGGTCGGCGACGTCGTCGCCGACGTGCTCGGCCTGCCGGCGGG
This sequence comes from Planctomycetota bacterium, assembly GCA_040375075.1. GTDB lineage: Bacteria > Planctomycetota > UBA1135 > UBA1135 > UBA2386 > UBA2386. The sequence goes on from JBEITC010000451.1 coordinate 1,332, forward strand.
CACGGTGACGATGCACCAGAACATCGCCGTCGCGCAGGAGATGATCCTGTCGTGCTTCCGCTTCGACGGCCGCCGCAACAAGGTCGTCTACGCCGACCGCAACTTCCCGAGCGACCAGTACATCTACGAAGCGCGCGCGGCGCACGGCGCGCGGCTGGTGCGCGTGGGGCCGGCGGCCGACGGCATCGCGACCGACGGCGAGCAGGTCGCCGCTGCGATCGACGACGAGACGCTGCTGGTCGCGATCGACCACGTGATGTTCCGCAGCTCGGCGATCACCGACGTCGAGCCGATCGTCGCGAAGGCGCGGAAGCACGGCGCGTTCGTCGTGCTCGACGTCTTCCACTCGGGCGGCATCGTGCCGCTCGACGCGCACGCGCGCTCGGTCGACGCCATCGTCGGCGGCGCGCTCAAGTGGATGTGCGGCGGCCCGGGCAACTGCTTCCTGTACGTGCGACCCGACGTCGCGAAGTCGCTGACCCCGAGCTTCACCGGCTGGGCGGCGCACAAGCAGCCGTTCGCGTTCTCGCCCAAGGGCCAGGACTACCGCGACGACGGCCAGCGCTTCGCCACCGGCACGCCCAACGTGCCGGCGCTCTACGCCGGCAAGGAAGGCATCGCCACGGTCGCCGAGGTGACCGTCGCGCGCATCCGCGAGAAGAGCATGCGGCAGACCAAGCTGCTGGTTGAGGAGGCGGGCCGGCAGGGCCTCGCCATCCGCTCGCCGAGCGACGGCGCCCGCCGCGGCGGCCACGTCGCGCTCGACGTGCCCGAGGGCTACGCGGTCTGCCAGGCGCTGTCGGCGCGCGAGATCGTCGTCGACTTCCGTCCGGACGCCGGCCTGCGCGTCGCGCCGCACTTCTACAACACCGACGACGAGGTCGTGGCGTGCGTGCGCGCGATCCGCGCCATCCTCGACGCCGGCGAGCACCTGCCGTTCCTCGCGCAGGCGAAGAAGCCGGGTTGATCGCGATGCGCGTCTGGGACATCAGCGAGCCGCTGGAGCCGCAGTCGGCGACCTTCCCCGGCGACACGCCGTTCTCGCAGGAGTGGGTCGCGCGGCAGGAGCGTGGCGCCTCGTGCAACGTCAGCACGATCCGCGTCTCGACGCACGTCGGCACGCACACGGACGCGCCGCTGCACTACGACGTGAAGGGCGCCGACATGGCGAGCGTGCCGCTCGACGCCTACCTCGGCCGCTGCCGCGTGATCGCCGTGCGCGGCGAGGGTTCGCCGTCGCTGGTGCCGGCGAGCGCCCTGCCGGAGGCGAAGCTGCGCGGCGCCGAGCGCGTGCTGCTGCGCACCAGCGATTCGCACGACCATCGCACCTGGAACCACGGCTTCACCGCGCTCGGCCCCGCCGCCGCCAAGGCGATCGCCGACGCCGGCGTGAAGCTCGTCGGCATCGACACGCCGAGCATGGACCACGCCGACAGCAAGGACCTGTCGGGCCACCACGCGCTGTACGCAAGGCGCGTCGCCATCCTCGAGAACCTCGACCTCAGCGGCGTGCCCGAAGGCGACTACGAACTCATCGCGCTGCCGCTGCGCATCGTCGGCGGCGACAGCAGCCCGGTGCGCGCGATCCTGCGCGAACTGCCGACCCGACAGCCATGAGCAAGCGTCCGATCAACCCGTCCGAACTCGCCGACCCGGTCGGCTTCGCGCATGGCTGGCTCGTCGAGCACGGCCCGGCGCGCACGCTCTACCTCGCCGGCCAGTGCGGCTACGACAAGGCGGGCCGCATCGTGCACAAGGGCGATGTCGCCGGGCAGCTCGACACCGCGATGGCCAACATCGGCCTGATCCTGCGCGATGCCGGCATGACCTTCGCCGACGTCGTGCAGCTCAACTTCTACGTCACCAGCCGCGACGACTACGCGGCCGCGCGCAAGGAGTTCGGCCGCGTGTGGCGCAAGCACTGCGGCAAGCACTACCCCGGCATGGCGCTGTTCGAGGTCGTCTCGCTGTTCGACCCCGAGGCCCGCATCGAAGTGCAGGGGACCGCGGCGCAATGAGCCGCGCGCGCACGGCGGCGCTGGCGGCGAC
>JBEITC010000519.1:0-2736 GCA_040375075.1 Planctomycetota bacterium
GCGCTCGTGTGGTGAGGTATGCGGCGGGCTCCTGCGCTGGCGGCGTCCCCTGCGCGGCGTGAGTCCCCGCGTTGCGCGGCGCCCCAGCAACCTGCGCCCCAGCCTCATCCCCGCGGCTGCGTCGTGCAACCGCAGGCGCCGCGAAGCGGGGCTGGCGGCGTTCCCTGCGCGGCGTGAGTCCCCGCGTCGCGCGGCGCCCCAGCAATCAGAACCGGAACGGGATGCGCAGGAAGTGCAGCTCGGGGCGCGGGGTCGTCGGGTTCAGCGACGGCGGCTGGCTCAGGCCCGGCTTGAACTGCATGTCGAACAGCACGTCCCACTGGACGAAGCGCGGCGCGCCGTTCGTCGCGATCCAAGCCTGGAAGGCCGGGTCCTCGAGGTTGAACAGGAAGTCGTTCTCGCTCGTCGACGGGAAGCGGCCATTCAGGATGTTCGACGGGTCCGGGTCGCGGTGGAACGCGAAGCCGATGCGCACGTTGGCGATCGGCACCGGCGCGCCCGTGCCACCCGGCAGGTAGATCGGACCGAGGCCCTCCGCGGTGTTGGTGATCACCTTGAAGAACTTGGCGCGGATCTGTACCTGCGTCGCCTGCGTCGGCAGTTGCGTCGTGCCCGGCGCGACCAGCAGTTCGTTCGACGTGTGGGTGAGGATCGGGAAGCTCGCCAGCAGGGCGCCGGTGCCGTTCAGCAGCTCGGCCTCGTACTGCACGTAGCGGTTGGTCTCGCCGAACGACGTGCCGGCGATCGTCACGCGGTACGCCGACTCACCGAGGTAGTTCGCGCCGCTGGCCAGCGAGGCGATCGGCGTCGGCGTGACCACGACCGGGTAGTTGATGCGGACGCCCGAGTTGCCGAGCGGGATGTAGTCGGCGTAGCCCGGTTGCGTTCCGGCCGTCGCGATGCCGCCGAACTCGTACTTCGGTCCGACCACCGCGGTGCCCGTCGCCAGGATGCCGCGCGGCAGGTCGTCGATGGTCGCCAGCGGGCGGCGTTGGCTCGCGCCGGTGTCGATCCACGTCGAGCGAGCGCGCGAGCGGCCGCTGAACGGGCACGGCAGCAGCGTCGGCGCCGGCCGGATGTCGCCTTCGTTCTGACCGACGTTGGTCGGGTTGCCGGCGTCGTCGACGAACACGCCCGACGAGTTGGGGAAGCCGCGCCACGCCAGCAGTTGCTGCTTGCCCGCGCCGGTGATCAGGTTCGGGGCGTTCGGCAGCCGGAAGACGATGTTGTCGTCGAGGATCGTGTTGGTGCCGTCGGTCGACGTCGCCGAGGTGCCGGGCGGCACCATCAGCTGCACGATGCCCATGCCGCCGAAGCCGCCGAGCGGCTCGCCGTCGTACGTCGTGCCGGCCAGCGGCGGCGAGCCCGCCGCGCTGTACTTGTTCTGGATGTTGACCGAGCCGAAGCCACCGGTCGTGCAGACGCCGCCGTCCGCCGAGATGGCGAAGCTGTAGTCGTTGCCCTGGAAGACCGCGCCCGTCGTCGGCGCGCCGTACAGGAAGCGCGGCGGCGTCACCGCCGTGCTGCCGTGCGCCTCGATGACGATCGACTTGGCCGACATCAGGATGACCATGCCGCCAGCGCCGCCGCCGCCGCCGCCGGCGTCGCCGCACGAGCCGACCTGCTCGCCGCCGCCGCCGCTGCCGCCGTTGGCGTTGATCAGGCCGCTGGAGGTGATCGTGATCTCCTCGAGCGCCTTCACGATCAGGACGCCACCGCCACCGCCACCGCCGCCGCCGCTGTAGTCGTTGATCGGCTGGTTGCCCGTGAGCGAGCAGTCGAAGACGTTCGCCGTGTCGCCGCCGCCACCGCCACCGCCACCGCCGACCGGAGTCGACAGCTCGCCGGTGATGCGCAGCGTGCGGCCGTTGGGGCCGGCGAGGTTGATGCCCGTGCCCCAGAAGTTGTTGTCCAGGCGCGCGTCGGTGAAGAGCAGGTCGCCGGGCTCGCCGCCGTTCAGGAAGCCGGTGCGCGTGCCGCTGCCGCCGCTGCAGCCGGTGCCGCCGAAGCCGCGGACCTGCTGGAAGCCGGTGTTGGCCGTCGGCGGGACGTTCGGCTGGATGGTGGTCGGCGTCGTGCCGCGGTAGTTCGGGTCGCCCTGCGTGGCCATCGTGCCGCCGCCGCCGCCCGAGCCGCCGCCACTGCTGTTGTAGCCGCTACCGGTGTAGCAACCGCTGACGCACGCGAGGTAGCCGCCGCGACCGCCCTTGCCGGGCGTCTGCAGCGGGCCGCGGCCCGTGCCGCCGCGCACGTCGCGCTGCGTCGCACTCGGCGTGCCGCCACCGCCGTTGCCGCCGGCGGGGCCGCCGACGCCGCCTGCCTTGGCGAAGTTCGCCGAGTTCAGCGTGTCGACGCGCGCGCCGTTGCCGCCGCGCACCGTCAGCGTGCCGGCGACGGTGAAGCGACCGCTGCACAGCCAGACCATCGGGTTGGGGCCCTGGCCGACGACCGTGACGCCCTGGGGGATCGTCACGTTGCGGAAGTTGAACACGCCGCCCGACACCGTGAACGGCAGGCCAGCCTTCGGCACGACCTGCGTGAAACCGGTGTTCAGCACGATCTCGTTTGCGGTCGGTTTGTACTCGAGCGACGTCGAGTTGCCTTCGAACGCGAAGCCTGCCTTCAGGAAGCCGGAGCCGACTTCAGCCTGCGATTCCGGGAAGGCCGCGCTGAGGTCCAGGTTGCCGAGCTCGTTGAAGTCTTCGACGATGCCATTCCACTGCTGGTCGTACGAAC
>JBEITC010000381.1:0-4046 GCA_040375075.1 Planctomycetota bacterium
ATCGACGGGCCCTGCGCGGCGGGCGCCACGACGGGCGCGGGCGCGGGCGGCGGCGACTCCGGCGGTGGCGTCTGGGCGACGAGGCCGACGGCGACGAGCGCCGACACGCCGAGCATCCGCAGCGGGTGCGCGCCGAGCCGCCTTGCGCGGAAGCCTGCCATGCAACGGCTTGTAGCCTCAGGAGGCGGCAGGCAACAGGGTCCCCCCGGCGGGAGCGCGACCCTGGGCCATGGCAGCGAGCCGTTCGGCGACCGCCGACGCGTCGGCAGCCGACGCGGGATCGAGCAACAACGCCGCCGCCGTGACGCCAACGCCGGCGAGGTCGCGCTGCAGCGCGCGCACGTATTCGTGCAGGCCGGCCATGCTGGCGGCGAACGCCGCCGAGCCATCGCGCAGGGCCGCGTCGGTCGCGCCGACGAACGCCAGCGCGCCGCGCTTCTGCCGGCGGAAGAACGGCATCGCCGCGCGCGCCAGCAGCGCGTTGGCCTGCAGGTTGGCGGCGAGCAGGTCGGCGAGGTCGCCGCCCGGCTCCTTGCCGGGCGTGCGCTCCTGCCAGCGGCCGGCGGCGCCGACGAAGCCGGTCAGCGGACCCAGCGCGTCCTTGGCGCCCTTCACGAACCCGGCCGCCGCCTCGGCGTCGCCGGCGGGGACGAGGCCGACGAGCGCGCGTTCGCTGGCGAGCGCGGCGCGCAGCTTCTCGACCTGCCACGGCTTGCGCACCGCGGCGGCGACGCGACCGCCGCGCGCGAGCACGCAGCGCGCGACCGCCTCGCCGATGCGACCGGTGGCGCCGGCCAGCAGCACGACCTCGGCCGGCGCGTTCAGAACTGCACCTTCACCGCCTTGCGCTCCTCGGCGGCCTCGACCTCGAAGAACTCCAGCTGCTTGAACTGTCCGTAGCTGGCGAGGATCGAGCTCGGCCACTGCTCGATGGCGTTGTTGAGGCGCATGACCGCGTCGTTGTACGCCTGGCGCGCGAAGCCGATGCGGTTCTCGGTCGAGGTCAGCTCCTCCTGCAGCGCGAGCATGTTCTGGTTGGCCTTGAGCTCGGGATACGCCTCGGCGACCGCGAACAGGCTGCGCAGCGACTGCGCCAGCACGCCTTCGGCCTTCACCAGGTCGCCGACCGCGCCGGCCTTGCTGAAGTCGACGCAGGTCTGGCGGGCGCGCACGACGGCTTCGAGCGTCTCGCGCTCGTGCTTCATGTAGCCCTTCGCCGTCTCGACGAGGTTGGGGATCAGGTCGTAGCGACGCTTGAGCTGGACGTCGATCTGGCTCCAAGCGTTCTTCGCCTTGTTGCGCAGCGCGACGAGCCCGTTGTAGGCGCCGATCGCCCACAGCAGGACGAGCACGACGATGGCGACGGGAATGATCCAGGCAAGCTGTCCCATGATTGATGGCTCCGTTGCGTGCGGCTGCGGCGCGCGGCCCCGGCTATTCGCCGGTTTCGACCACGCCCTCGAAGACGCTACGGGCAGGACCCTCGATCGCAAGCGCATCCGCCGGTCCGAGCACGCGCAACTCGCCGCCGCGCAGCGCGACCGTCGCCAGTCCCTCGCCGAGCAGCCCGCGGGCGCGCGCCGCCACGACCGCGGCAGCAGCGCCGGTGCCGCATGCGAGCGTCTCGCCGCTGCCCCGTTCGAACGTGCGCTGGCGCAGCCGATCGGGGCCGGCGACGGCGACGAACTCGACGTTGACGCCGTCGGGGAACCCGGGATGCCGCTGCAACGCCGCGCCGATGCGCGCGACGTCGATCGCGTCGGGATCAGCGACGAACATCACGGCGTGCGGATTGCCGACGTCGGCCGGGGTGATCTCGAAGTCGACGCCGTCGACGACGAGCAGGCGCGGCGCGCCCGTCCGCACCGCTCCCATCTGCGCGCGCACCGCGCCGCCGGCGAGCAACTCGACGCGGCGGACGCCGGCGTCGGTCTCGACGTCGAAGGCGTCGGCGGCGACGTGGCCGCCGGCGCGCGCGAAGCGGGCGAGGCAGCGCAGACCGTTGCCGCACATCGCGCCGCGCGTGCCGTCGGCGTTCCACATCGCCATGCGCACGGGAGCGCGGTCGCCGCGCAGCAGCGCGATGAGGCCGTCGGAGCCGACGCCGAAGCGCCGGTCCGACCAGCGCCGCGCCCACGCCGGCGCGTGTTCGAGCGGCAGCGGTCGCGCGATGGCGTCGACGAAGAGGTAGTCGTTGCCGAGCCCCTCCATCTTGGTGAACGGCAGGCGCATCAGTCGATCGCGATGCAGTCGTGCTTGCTCGGGACCGTGACCGAGCGGAAGCCGGCGTCGCGCAGGCGACCGGCGTAGGCCTCGGCGGGCTCTTCCTCGCCGTGCACGACGAACACCTGCTTGCAGCGACCGGCGAGGTGCCGGCTCGCGTCGAGCAGCTCCGGCCAGTCGGCGTGCGCCGAGAAGCCAGACATCGAGCGCACCTTGCAGCGCACTTCGTGCTCCTCGCCGAAGATGCGCACCGTCTTCTCGCCGTCGAGCAGCTTGCGGCCGAGCGTGCCCTGGCCCTGGAAGCCGACCAGCAGCACGCAGTCCTGCTTGCGACCGATCGACTGCGACAGGTGGTGCAGGATGCGGCCCGATTCGCACATGCCCGACGCGCTGACGATGATGCCGCTGCGCACCGAGTTGAGGGCCTTGCTCTCCTCGACGTCGCCGACGTACGTGACGCCTTCGAAGAACAGCGGGTTGTGGCCCTGACGCAGCATCTTGCTGGTCTCGGCGTCGAACAGGTCGGGGTGGTTGCCCATGATCCGCGTGGCTTCGCGGCTCATCGGCGAGTCCACCCAGATCGGCAGCTTCGGCAACGTGCCCTCGCGCATGAGCTGGCCGAGGAACAGCACGACCGACTGCGTGCGGCCGACGGCGAAGGCCGGAACGATGATGCGGCCGCCGTCGTGCAGCTCCTCGGCGACGATGCGCGCGAGCTCGGCCATCATGTCGACGCGCTGGTCGTGCACGCGGTCGCCGTAGGTCGACTCGGTGATCAGCGCGTCGCACTCGGGGATGCGCTCGGGATCGCGCAGGATCGGCAGGTTCTTCCGGCCGTGGTCGCCGGTGAACACGATGCGGCGCTTGCGCGGGCCCTGCTCGACGTCCATCACGACGATCGCCGCGCCGAGGATGTGGCCGGCGTCGAGGAACTCGACGCGCAGCTGCGGCGTGACCTGGAACTGCTGCCGGTACGGCACCGGCTTGACGAGGCGCAGCGTGCGCTCGACGTCGGCTTCGTCGTACAGCGGCTCGAAGTCGTGGCCGCGCTTGCGCAGGTGACGGGCGTCCTGCGCCTGGATGTGCGCGGAGTCCATCAGCATCAGCCGCAACATGTCGGCGGTCGCCTCGGTGCACCAGATCGGGCCGTAGTAGCCGTCCTTGACCAGTCGCGGCAGGGCGCCGCAGTGGTCGATGTGCGCGTGCGAGAGCACCAGCGCGTCGACGTCGCGGCCGGCGATCGGCAGGTTGCGGTTCTGCTCGTTGGCGACCTTGCGCGGGCCCTGGACCATGCCGCAGTCGAGCAGGACCTTGTCCTTGCCGACTTCGAGCAGGTGCTTGGTGCCGGTGACGTGGCGCGCGGCGCCGAGGAACCGCAGCGCGAGATGGCTCGTCGCGCCGTTCATGTGCGGACGGTCACCGTGCGCGAGGTGGCGGTCAGCGGCAGCAGCAGCGGGAACAACAGCGCGTCGACGAAGCTGAACCGCGTGTCGATCGCGTAGCTGGTGAGCTCGGGCGCGAGGCGCTGCGTGTCGACTTCGTTCAGCGAGAAGAAGCCGAAGAAGAAGTAGTACTGGCGCACCGTCGTCTCGCCGCTGTTGGTCGGGCCGAGGCCGACTATGTGCGTGTGCGAGACGCAGGAAGCGGCGAGGGCGGCGAGCAGGATGGCGGCGAGACGGCGCGCGGACTTCGACGGGATCGCGGTCACGGCGACGTTGTACCAAGCGGGGCCCGCGCCGTTCACCCTCCGCTAGCCAATGCGCGGCGGCTCGGTCGGCGGCTCCCCCGCGAGGCGCGCCGCTTCGGCCGCAGCGGCGGCGGCG
>JBEITC010000201.1:0-6910 GCA_040375075.1 Planctomycetota bacterium
CCGCCGCCGGCCCGCAGCCGTTCACCTACACGCTCAACGACACGACCGTCACCCCGCAGTTCCCGTTCCTCCAGCCCTCCGTCCGCACCGACCACGCCCTTCTCCTTGACCCGGTCCGCGGCAACAACGTGCTCTTCGGCGGCCGCAACCCGCTGAACACCGCGCTCGCCGACACCTGGACGTGGAGCAACAACCAATGGGCCCTCGCGACGCCGGCCACTGCGCCGTCGCCACGCAGCGGCCACCGCATGGCCTTCGACGCCGCCGCCGGCTTCGGCCTGCTGTTCGGCGGCAAGGACACCGCCGGCAACGCGCTCAACGACTTCTGGGCTTGGAACGGCACGACCTGGACCCAGCGCACCCCATCGCTGTTGCCGCCGGCGCGCAGCCACCACGGCATGGCCTATGACCCGCGCCGCAACCGCACCGTGATCCAGGGCGGCATCGCCGGCACGACGCGCCGTGACGACGTCTGGGAGTATGACGGCGCCAACTGGCGCGAAGCCAGCGCCGGCCGCGCGCCGAGCGAACGCCACGGCTCCGCCCTCGTCCGCGACAGTGCCCGCAACAAGCTGGTGCTGTTCGGCGGCCGTGACGGCAACGGCTTCTTCGCCGACACGTGGGAACTCGCCGCCGCGACCGCGCCGGGTGTGACCGGCCAGGAGTGGACGGCCAAGACCACCGCCGCCGCGCCGTCGCTGCGCAACAGCCACGGTATGGCCTTCGACGCGGCGCGCGGCCAGACCGTGCTGTTCGGTGGTTACCAAGGCACGACGCAGCTCGGTGAGACGTGGCTGTTCGATGGCACGACGTGGACGCAGCCGACGCTCGCAATCGAGCCGTCGACGCGGTCGGCGCCGGGCATGGCCTTCGACAGCGCGCGCGGCAAGCTCGTGCTGTTCGGCGGCTTCAACCAGACGCAGTTCCAACTCAACGACACGTGGGAATGGAACGGCACGGCGTGGGCGCAGGTCTCGACGGCGAGCGCGCCGGCGGGCCGCCTGTTCCACGGGCTCAGCTACGACAGCGGCCGCCAGCGCACCGTGCTGTTCGGCGGTCTTGGCCTCGGCTCGAGCCAGCTCGGTGACACGTGGGAGTTCGACGGGACCAACTGGACGCAGCGCGCGCCGGCGACGTCGCCGAGCCCGCGCCAGCTGCCGGGCCTGTGCTTCGATCCGGTGCGCAACGAGACCGTGCTGTTCGGCGGCGGCTCGCCGACCGCGGTCAACGCCGAGACCTGGGTCTACGACGGCACGACGTGGACGCAGCGCACGCCTGTGACCGCGCCGAGCGCGCGCTGGGGCGCGCACATGGCGTTCGACGCCGCGCGCGGCAAGGTCGTGCTGTACGGCGGCGCCAACAACACGTTTGCCATCAACTACGGCGACACGTGGGACTGGGACGGCACCAACTGGTCGCCGACGCCGCTCGTGCGCGCCGACGGCGCCTGGAATCCCGGCGCCCGCGACGGCCACACCATGGCCTACGACCCGCGCAGCGAGCGCGTCGTCGTGCACGGCGGTGAAGGCAGCAGCGGTTGCCTCGCTGACGTGTGGTCGTGGGACGGCAGCGGCTGGACGCTGCACCTGCCGCAGGGCACGGCGCCGAGCGCGCGCCGCGGTGCCGCGATGTACCACGACGCGGGCGCCAACCAGCTGCGCCTGTTTGCCGGTGGCTGCGGCACGAGCTACACCAACGACCTGTGGTCGCTGCAGCTGCCGGTGTTCGCGCGCAGCGAGCAGTACGGCAGCGGCTGCGTCGGTTCGATCGGCGCGCCAGGCCTCGCGTTGTTGGCGCCATCGTCGCCGGTCGTCGGCGCGACGATGAACCTCCAGATCAGCAACGTGCCCGGCGTGTTCATTCCCGCAATCGGCGCGATGGGCTACAGCCGCACGTCATGGCTCGGCCTGCCGCTGCCGTTCGACCTCGCACCAGCCGGCATCCCCGGCTGCTTGCTGTACCACTCGGCCGAAGTCACCACCGCGCTGCCCGCGCCTAACGGCACCGGCCTCGTGCCATGGGCCGTGCCGATCCCCAACAACCCGCTGCTGCTCGGCGGCGAAGTGTTCTTCCAGGCGCTGACGATCGAACTGCCCGGCTTCCCGCGCTGGGCGTCGATGAGCAATGGGTTGGCGGTTCGGTTGGGGGATCAGTGAGGGCGGGGCGGCGCCGCGTCGACCTTCGGTGCGACGCGTCGTCAATGCGGCACATCGTGCACCGCGCATTTCCTGTCACGCCACGCGCCTCGCGGCGCTTCTTCTCGCGCGCCGACGGGTCGGCCCTTCGCGCACTGCCTCGCAACCTTGTCGGACTCGCCCTCGCTCAAGCCATGAAGTACCCGTTTCGCCGCGCCGCCACGTCGTGCCTGCTCGCCTGCATTGCGGTCTCACCGCTCGCCGCCCAGTCGTGGTCGCAACTGACGCCGTCCGGCGCAGCGCCCGGCGGTCGTATCTACCACACACTGGTGTTCGACAGCGTGCGCGACCGCGCGGTGATGTTCGGCGGATTCAACGGGACGAGTGAGTTCAACGACACGTGGGAGTGGATTCCGAGTTCGTCGACGTGGGCGCAGCGGTCGCCGACGCTGAGCCCGGCGGTTCGGCAGGTGATGGCCGCGACGTACGACGCGGCGCGTGGGCGCACGGTCGTCTGGGGCGGTTTCTCGAACAACGGCGGCTTCCTCGCTGACACGTGGGAGTGGAATGGCGCCAATTGGACGCAGGCGGCGTCCAGCGGGCCGATCCCTGGCCGCTGCGCTTCGGTGATGGTCTACGACAGTGTGCGTCAACGCAGCATCCTGTTCGGCGGCCAGGGTCAGACGAATTTCAGCAACGATGTGTGGGAATGGAACGGCGCGGCGTGGACGCAGACGTTCGCGGGAACGCAGTCGGCGACGGCGCCGAGCCCGAGGTTCTTCCACAACATGGTTTACGACGCGGGTCGTCGGCGGGTGGTGATGTTCGGCGGCTCGAATGGCGCGTCGTTGCTCAGCGACACCTGGGCGTGGGACCCGCAGGCGTCGACGTGGACGCAGCTCGCGTCGACGGGACCGTCGGCACGCGGCCAGTTCGGGATGATGTACGACCCGAGCCTGGACAAGACGCTGCTCTACGGCGGCGAGGCGTCTGGCGGACAGTCGCTGGGGGATTGCTGGATCCTTGACGGCAACACGTGGACGCAGTCGACGTCAACTTCGACGCCGCCGGCGCGACGTCGGCACGTGATCGCGTACCGCCCGACCACGGGCAAGTCGCTGATGTTCGCCGGCCAGCAGGGCGGCGGCGTCATCGCCGAGAACTGGCTACTCGACACGAGCGCGGACGCCAAGGTCGACAGCGTCGTGCCGGCGCTGTTGACGACCACGAACACCCCGCTCGCCGTCCGCGATGTTTCGATCGCGGCACTGCCGACCGGTGGCGCGCTCTTCTACGGCGGCACGACGGCGCAAGGCCGGCAGCCATTCACGTACGTGCTCTCGGGCACGAACTTCGCGCTCCAGTTGCCCAGCATCAATCCAGCATGGCGCGCTGATGCGGCGCTGGCGATCGATCCCGCGCGCCTCAACAACGTGCTGTTCGGCGGCCGCAATCCGGCGGGCGTCGCGCTCGGCGACACCTGGACGTGGGCAAGCGGCCAGTGGACGCTCAAGGCACCCGCCGTGTCGCCGCCGGCGCGAAGCGGCCACCGTGTCGCCTTCGACAGCCTGGCCAACGTGCTGCTGATGTTCGGTGGCAAGGGCGCCAACAACCAGGAACTCGGCGACTTCTGGGCCTGGAACGGCAGCAACTGGGCGCAACGCACGCCGGCCACCCTGCCTCCGGCGCGCGCCCACCACGTCATGGCCTTCGACGCGCGGCGCGGGCGCACTGTCCTGCACGGCGGCATCGCCGCCGGCAACCGCTTCGGCGACCTCTGGGAGTACGACGGCCTGAACTGGCTGGAGGCGAGCGCCGCCCGTCGTCCGAGCGAGCGCCACGGCATGGGCATGGTGCGCGACAGCGTGCGCAACACATTGGTGCTCTACGGCGGCACCGGCGCGAGCGGCTTCCGCAGCGACACGTGGACGCTCGCCACGTCGACCGGCCAGACCAGCCCAGGCCTCGCTTGGAGCCGGCGCGATGGCATCGTGGAGCCACCGGCGCGCAATGCGGCGCCGATGGCCTTCGACGCGTCGCGCGGCAAGACCGTTCTGTTCGGCGGCTTCGACGGCAACGTCAACGTCGCCCGCCAGGACACGTGGGAGTTCGATGGCGTCACCTGGCTGCAGCGCAACCCGACGAACTCGCCGGGCGGTCGTTGGAATCACGCGATGACGTACGACGCAGCGCGCAACCGCGTTGTCTTGTTCGGCGGCGTGCGGCCCGGCATCGGCATCGTCAACGAGACCTGGGAGTACGACGGCGTCACGTGGACGCAGCGGCAATCGCTGGTCGCGCCGGCAGGTCGCGCTGCCGCCGCCATGGTCTTCGATCCGGTGCGCAACGTCGTCGTGATGTTCGGCGGCTTCAACATCAACAACGTCAGCTATGCCGACACGTGGGAGTGGAATGGAACCGACTGGACGCTGCGCTCGACTGCGGCGACGCCGTCGGCGCGGTTCGGCCAAGGCATGGCATACGACGCGGTGCGCAACGTCGTGGTGATGTTCGGCGGCAGCCTGACGTCGACTGACGCCAACGACACCTGGACCTACAACGGCACGAACTGGACCCTCAAGTCGCCAACGACGGCGCCGGTCGGTCGCTCGGCGCTTTCGCTCGCCTGGGACGCACAGCGGAGCCGCGTCGTGCTGTTCGGCGGCGCTTCGGCGAGCTTCACCTTCAACTACGGCGACACCTGGGATTGGGACGGATCCAACTGGACGCAGTCGCCGCTGGTGCGCGGCGACGGCTTGTGGAACCCGGGGGCGCGCGATGGCCACTCCTGCGCCTACGACGTCCGTAGCGAGCGCGTCGTCGTCCATGGCGGCAACTCGGCCAATGGCTGCAAGGACGACCTCTGGTCGTGGAACGGAGTCGATTGGGTCAAGCAACTGTCCACGGGCGCCCGCCCGTCGGCGCGCTCCGGCGCGCAACTGTGGTTCGACCCATCGTCCAACGAGGTGCGCCTGTTCGGCGGCGGTTGCGGCACGACCTTCCAGAACGACCTCTGGTCGCTCGCCTTGCCGGTCTACTCGCGGTCGGAGATGTACGGCATCGGCTGCGCCGGCGTGCTCGGCCTGCCGACGCTCACGGTCGAAGCTCCTTCGGCGCCGATCGTCGGCACGACGTTCAACCTGCGCCTGACGAACATCCCGGGCGTGATCCTGCCGGCGGTGGCGGCGTACGGGTACAGCCGCACGTTGTGGAACGGTTTGCCGCTGCCGGTCGATCTGGCTGCGGTCGGCCTGCCGGGCTGCAACCTCTACAACAGCGCGGAAGCGACGTTCGGACTGACGGCGCCGAACGGCACGGGCACGATCCTGTGGCCGGTGCAGATCCCGAACAACCCGGCGCTGCTCGGCGGCGAGGTGTTCCTGCAGACGCTGCAGTTCGAGCTGCCGGGCTGGCCGCGCTGGGGCGGCGTCAGCAATGGCGTCGCCATCCGCATCGGCGATCGCTGAGACCCTCGGAAGGAATCCTCGACCGGGCAACGGATCGCCCGTGTTGGCTGCCGGAGCGAGCGCCCCGAACTCGAGCAGCGGGCGGCGCCTCGCCGTCCCTCTCACGCGTCGAAGTAGCTCTGCGGATGCAGCCCGAGCAGCCGCCGCTCGCGGTCGCTCTGGCAGCGCGCGAGGGACGCAGCGCTCGCGTGGTTGACGGCATCCGTCGGCAGCACGCGTTGCGCGATGTCGCGCCGCGCGTAGTTGGTCTGCACGAAGAAGCGGCCGCGAGCGCCGGCAGCAGGCGGCCAGCGGCGATGCCAGACGTCGGAAACGCGGAAGTCGACGTCGCCGGCGCGCGCGACGTGATGCACGGCGCGACGGCCTTCGTGCTCGAGGTCGTCGTCCCAGAGGCGCTCGAAGGGCGGCACGAGTCCCGAGGTGTGGCTGCCAGGGATGCACGCGGTGGGGCCGTCGGCGAGGCCGACGTCCTGCAGGTAGATGTGCGTGCCGACGATGAAGATCGGATACGGGATGTGCTCGGGCCACGGCGTGCCGGCTTGGCGCGGCACGAACGGTCCGCTGTCGATGTGCCACTGCAGCCCATGCGGCGTGAGCGCTTCGCCGGGCGGATTGCGCCAGCCGGTGCAGGCGATCACGTGGCAGTCCCAGCCGAGCAACGGCTCGAGGACGTCGAGGATGGCGCGCCGCGCGATCGCCTGCTGGCACAGCGGGCTGTGGTGGAACAGCTGGTAGCGGTACATCTCGCCGACGGCCGGTGAGATCGCCGAGTTGCGCATCTCCGGCGGCAGCGTCGCGTAGACCTGCTCGAGCTCGGCGCGCAATGCGGCGACTTCATCGCTCGTGAAGACGCCGCGCAGGATGCAGTGGCCATCGCGCTCCAACTGGCGGGTCGCTTCCGACGCGGGATCGTCGGAGACGTAGTTCAGCGAATCGGATCTCTTCAGCATGGTCGACGTCCTTCTCCGCGCGTCACGCTGCGTGCGTCACCCTCGCGAACGGGCCGGATCACTCTCGCGACATTGCGGCGCAGCGTCAAGATGGCCGTGATGCCGCCGCCGCGCGTTCAGGCGATCCGCAGCGGCGTGTCGCCGGGGCGCATCGTGACGAGCGTGTGGCGCCAGCGTCGGTGGACGGGGTTGTCGCTTCGTGTCGCGTCGCTACCTTCTCCAGCCGCTGTCGGGACGAGTTTGTCCGAAGGAGATCCAGCAGGACGCGCTGCTCGCGTACCGCGATGGCGGCCGCAAGTGCGTCAAGGTGCCGGATATGTGCAAGGCGGTCGCCAAGCTTACCGACGCGGAGATCGCG
>JBEITC010000435.1:0-3545 GCA_040375075.1 Planctomycetota bacterium
AGCTCGGACGGCAGGCCGACCGGCGGCGGCGGCGGCAGCGCCGGCAACTGCGCGCCGGTCTCGACGTCGGCCGATGGATAGCGGCCGAGCAGCGCTTCGAGCGAACGCAGCGCCGCGTCGACGCCGCCGCGCGCGGCGAGCACGGCATCGCGCGAGACGGCCGTCTGGCCTTCGGCGAGGTCGAGGTCGGTTGGCTTCGCTTCGCCGACGTCGAGGCGCGACGCCGTGATGCGCTGCACGCGTTCGCGCTGCGCGGTCAGCTCCAGCTCGAGCGCCACCTGCTCGCGGCCGGCGATGGCGAGGAACCACGACTGCGCGGTGCGCGCCGCGATCGACTGGCGCGCGTACTCCAGGTCGGCGGCGGCGGCGACGACGTCGGCGGCCGCCGCGGCGCTGGTCTTGGCGATGCGGCCCCAGACGTCGATCTCCCAGCTGACGCTGAGCCCGAGGTCGAAGCGATCGGCCGGGCCGTCGGGCGTGCCGGTGTCGCGGCGCGACGCGCCGAACCCGGCGTCGACCTTGGGCGCGAACGCGCTGTCGGCGAACCCGGCCTGCGCCAGCGCGCGTTCGCGGCGCGCGACGGCGGCGGCGAGGTCGGGGTTGTTGCGCTGCGCTTCGTCGACGAGCGCGCTCAGGCGCGCGTCGTGGAACGAGGCGAGCCAGTCGTCGCTCACGCGGCCGGCGTCGACCGGGGCACGATCGACCTCGGCGAAGCCTTCGCGCACGGGCGTCGCCGCGCGTTCGACGGGCGGCGGCGGTTCGGCCGGCGCGCCGCACGCGCACGGCAACATGCAGACGGCGAAGGCGACGAGGCGGGCGGCGCTGGACATGGCGAGGCGACGAGTATGGCTGCGCGCGCGGCGCGATGCAGCAGCAGGGTCGACGATCCGCGGGGCGCGCGGACCGTGTCGCGCGGCACGGCGCGGCATGGCGATGCGTGGCGATGCCGCGCCGCTACATGCCGCGCGCGAAGGCCGCGCGCACTTCGGCGATCGACAGGCGTTGCAGCGCCGCCTCGCCGCGCGGGCCGGCGGGCGCCTTCATCACCAGGAAGCTGTCGCGCGCCTCGCAGACCCCGCAACGGCCGTAGCGCACGATCGCGACCAGCAACCGGTCGCCGCAGGCGTCGCAGATGCGCAGGTAGACGAAGCGGCGGCGGCGGACGGCCGCGCGGCGCTGGACGACGAGGTCGTCGACCGGGATGTCGTGCGTGACCTCGGGCGGATGGCCGGCGAGCCGCATCAGCGAACGCCAGTGCCGACCGTGCGCCGGGATGTTCGGGCCGAACAGGCGGAACGCCGCGACGTGCGCCGCCTCGTGCGCCAGCACCATCGGCAGGTGCTCCGGCGAACGGGCGAGCAGCGTCGGGTTGAGCTCGATGCGACCTTGCCGCTGGAACGCGCGGCCGGCGGTCGTGGTCAGTCGCTCGTTCCACTCGACGCGCACCGCGACGTCGACGACGCGCCACTCGCCCATCAGGGCGGCGACGGTGCGTTCGAGTTCCTCGGCGGGCGGCAGCGGCACGGCGGCATCGAAGCAGCGCGGCGCGCCGGCGTCGATGCCCCGCCGGTCAGGCGCGGCGACGCGCTTCCAGTTCGCGCAGGGCGAACGGGTAGCTGAGGCAGCCGAACGCGATCAGCCCGGTGATCCAGCCGCCGAGGCGCAGGTCGCTGCCGAGGACTTCGCCCGTGACGTTGGACGCGCCGATCAACAGGCCCGCGGCGACGAAGAGGCCGATCCAGCCGACGAAGAGGAACAGCGCCGAAAGGACGCCGACGCCGGCGCGACGATCCGTCAGGCGCTCGGCGAGAGCCTCCACCGTCTGCCGGTCCAGCTGCGGATTGCGCAGCGCCTCCTCCAGCAACCGCACGTTGTCGGCGCGCGCCTTGTCCTTCTGTTCCATGGAACGCTTGACCAGGGCGTAGCAGGTGGCCGCGACGACGATCGTGAGCAGGAGTTCCATGGCAGGGATCGACGCCGCGCTGCGCGGCGAGCCGGCGATTATTCGCGAGATCGCGCCGGAAGTCGCCGGCGGAGACGGCTCAGCGGCCCATCGGGACCAGGCCAAGTCCCGTCAGCAGGTGGTCGGGATCGCCGTTCCAGACGAACTCGCTGTCGGCGATGGCGCAGCGGGCGTTCTCGCGCCAGACGAACGGCCAGCCGAGCTTGCGCGCGGCTTCGTGGTCGGGTTCGCGGTCGCCGACCATCACCACCTTGTGCGCGCCGGCGGTCTGCTGCGCGATGCGGAGCATGTCGGTCTTGGTCTCGACGCCTGGGCTGTCGAGGCAGAACTGCCAGTCGGTCAACGCCGCGAGGCCCTGGCCGTGCTGCATCGCGCCCATGTAGGTGCGGCGGCAGTTGCTGGCGAGCGCGACCTTGACGCCGATCGCGCGCAGGTGCGTCAGCATCGGACGCATGCCGGGGAACAGGTAGTCCACGCCGCGACTGACTTCCTCGACCTCCATCGGCAGCACCACGGAGCGCAGCTCCGGCCAGCGATGCTTGTGCGGCTCGGGCAGGAACGGCGCCCAGACGCCGGCGTCCTTCATGCCCACGACGGACTCGGCTTCGGCGTCGGAAGGCATCGGCGCCTCGATGCCGTGCAGCTCGCAGAAGCGCTGCAGCCCGGCGCGGATGATCGGCGACCACCAGCGGAACGTGTCGTGCAGCGTGCCATCGACGTCGAAGACCACGAGGTCGGGCGGAATGTTGGCGCGGAGGAGGGGCACGGGCGTTGACGGTCGTGGTGCGGGTGGCCAGTCGGCGCGGATGCGCCGTGGCGCGGTTGCCGCGGCGGAGTCGCTGGCTTGCGAGTGCTGGGGCGGCAGAGCGTAGGCGGCGGCGCGGCGGGCACTCCAGCCAGAAACGCCGCAGGCGAAGGGAGGCAGCCAACCGCAGCGCCGGAGACGGGGAAGGCCTGGGAGCGGATGGGGACGCGGTCGTGGCGATGGAGCGGACGAGATGGAGCGGGATGGACACGGCCAGAGACGTTTGGGGCGCACGCAGGCAGCCAACCGCAGCGCCGGAGGCGTTGAGGACCTTGGAGCGGATGGGGACGCGGTCGCGGCGATGGAGCTCAGCCAAGCAGTAGCGGCGTGGTGATGGCCGTGGCCGGCGCGGCGATGGAGCTGCGGCGATGGTGGCGGCGTTGGCGGCACAGATCTGCAGGCGCGAACATTCCCCGAACATCTTCTTGCCTCGCAGCCTTCGGGGACATATTAGTGCGCATTCAAAGGTGGAGCGAAGGCACACGATGGCGACGAGCAGTTCGAGCAGGCAGACAAAGCAGACGAAGGCGCGCAAGCCGCCGGCCAAGCGCCGCCCCGTGCAGGCCTCGCTCCCCTTCCGCCAGCGCGGCGGCGCGCGCGAGGGCGCTGGCCGCAAGCCCAACGGCGCTGCCGCGATGATGTCCCGCTCGACGCGCGCGTCGCACGCCGCCTACCACCCCGCGCTCGTCACCGTGAAGCTGCGCCAGCACCTACCGCGGCTGCGCAGCAAGAAGGAGCGCGACGCGCTGCTCGTCCACTTCGCGCGCGGCAAGGACC
>JBEITC010000370.1:0-4171 GCA_040375075.1 Planctomycetota bacterium
CCGGAGACGTCGGCGGCCCGCAGGGCGCAGCCGCCGCGCCGAGCGCAGCGGCCGCGTTCGACGCGCGATCAGAAGTTGCCGAGCACGAAGTCGATGCCGTTCGACACGAGCAGGCCGAAGGCGTTGACCGTCGGGTCGAGCCAGACCGACTGGCTGTAGACCGACAGACCGGCGAAGGCCGGGTTGTTCGGCAGCGGGAAGGCGACCGACATCGAGATGCCCGGCAGGCCGAGGTTCGAGATCAGGTTGCCGACGCCCGCGTTGGTGTCGACCAGGGCCGAGCAGCCCGGGGCGCCGATCAGGCCGAGGTCGAGGCCCGGAGCCGGGATCTGCGCCGTCGTGACGAAGCAGATGCCCAGGCTGGCGCTCGTCTCACGCGAGGTGATGAGGTTGACCGTCGTGCCGATCAGCGGCTTGCTCGAGGACTCCAGCTTGAGCGGGAACACCTCGGGGAAGTTCAGCAGCTGGCTGGTCAGCGTGTTGATGTCGAACTGGCCGGCCGCCGGCGAGGCGCCGCCCGGCGAGAAGCCGATGACGTGGTCCGAGCCCTGCAGGAAGCCCGTCTGGCCGAACGACTCGATCGTCTGCCACACGACGTTCACTTCGCCGGTCGCGAAGTTGAACTGGAACTGCAGCGTGCTCGGGTTGGCCGTCGTCGTCGGGTAGCTCTCGACGCCCTCCCACGTGATGTAGGCGACGCCGCCGACTTCCTCGAACTTGATCTGGCCGCTGCCGGCCTCGGTCGGGTTGTAGTCGTGCCACGACCACCACGCCGTCTCCGTCGCGCTCAGCATCGAGGTGATCTCCGGGATCCAGTTCGGGCCGCCCGGCAGCGTGTTGTTGCTCGCCACCGAGACGTAGCCGTTGGAGTGGACGAACAGGGTGCTCGTCGAGCCGCCCGGGTAGGCGAACGCCGTGCTCAGCGCGACCGAGGTCTCGCTGTCATCCGTCAGCGGCAGCGCCGTGGCCGTCGCGCTCGGCGGGACGTAGCCGGCCGCGGTGCCCGGCAGCATCAGGTAGCTGGGGCCGGTCGGCAGGAACTTGAGCGACTTGCCGGTCAGCGCGAGGCTGGCCGCAGCGGCGGCGCCGCCCGGCGCGTTGTCGGTCCACTCCTGGTAGGCCGAGCCGTTCACGGTGTAGCAGCCGCTGCCGTAGGTGCCGGTCTCAGCGCACGCGTGCGGGGCCGAGCCGTTGGCGTAGATGATCTGGCCGCGCCAGCCCCACGACGTGAAGCCGCTCGTGCCGCCGATCGGCAGCTGCGGCGCCGTCCACGGCGTGTACTGGATCGCGCCGCCGGTGACCGTCAGCTCGGCGTTGGTGAACGTCTGCGGCGTCGTGGCGGCGAGCAGCGGCGCGACGCCGATGTAGCGGAGCAGCACGCCGTACGAGCCGGGGTTCAGCACGAGGCCAGCGCCGCCAGCGGTCTGCTGGCAGGTGAGCGCCGACAGCGTGACGAGCGAGCCCGTCGTGCCCTTGCCCTCGATGCGGCCCGAGGTCTGCAGCGTCCAGTTGGCCGAGTTCGTCTCGCTGCCGACGTACGTCGTGACGCCGGGGTTCGTCAGCCACACCTCGAACGTGCCCTGCTGGCCGAGCGGCGAGAGCAGGGGCGTGTTGATCGCCTGCAGCGTGACCTGCGAGGTCACGGTCAGGTCGAACATGTTGCTGTGGATCGCCGGCGCGGTGTTCCAGCCGTAGTAGCCGACCGGAGCAGCGGGATAGACGTTCAGCGGCGACTGCGCGCTGAGCACGGCGCCGCAGGAGACCGCGGCGAGCGAGAGGAACTTGATGTTCATGGTTGTGACAGGATGGTTCCGGCGTTCCGGAGAGAGGCGTACGCCGAGCGGAGAACCCTAGCTCACGCACGTAGTTCGTCCACCCCCTTTGGGCGAGCCGAAGGGGGGCTGGTTGGACACCGTCTTGGACGCGCGCGCTGCCACTGGGGGTTCCGTTGCCGGGCGCGGCGCGCCGTCCGCGGCAAACCAGGGTGCCCCGAACACGGTTGGCCTCGCGCGCGGCCGGCCTCGCGCGCGGCCTGTTGCGCTACACCGTCATGCCAGCCGGCCACCACTCGGCGGCGACTCAGCCCCAGACGATCGTGATCGGCGCGTCGATGTCGGGGTGCAGGCTCTTGTGCACGGGGCAGGCGTGCGCGGTCGCTTCGAGCAGCTTCTTCTGGTCGTCGGTGAACGTGCCCGGCACGTGCAGTTCGACCGGCAGCCGCGCGATGCGCCGCGGGCTCGCCTGCATGTGCTTCTCGACGCGCGCGCGCGCGTCCTTGAGCGCGATGCCGTGCCGGCGGGCGACGATGCCCATCGTCGTCAGGATGCAGGTCGCCAGCGCGGTGGCGACGAGGTCGGTGGGGGAGAAGTAGCGGCCGAGGCCTTCGTTGTCCTTCGGCGCGTCGGTGCTGAGCTGGGCGGACGACGGGCCGTGGACGGCCGTGCAGCAGAGGTCGCCTTCGTAGCGAGCGGTGATCGTGACCATGCGCAGAGCCTACGCGCCGGCTCCGCCTGCAGTCAGCGTTTCGTAGGCGCGCTGGATCGCCGTGAAGCGTTCGGTCGCTTCGCGCAGCGCGGCCGCGCCGAGGTGCGGCTGCGCGTCGGGGTGGAACTTGCGCACCAGCTCGCGGTGGCGCTTGCGGATCTGCGCTTGCGTCGCGTCGGGCGGCAAGCCGAGTTCGTCGAGCGCCTGCTTGCGCGCGTCGGCGGGCGCTGGCGCCGGGCCGTTCGCGCGCTGCTCGCCGCGGGCATCGCCGCGCAGGTACTGCGCTCGCGCCAGGTGGAACAGCATGCGCGCGCGCGGCGCGGCGATGCCCAAGCCCTTGGCGATCTGCTGCAGCGCGTCGTGCTCGGCCGCGCCGTAGCGGCCGTCGGCGAACGCGACGAGGCAGCACCAACAGAACACCGAGTCGAGTTCGGCGTCTTCGAGGCCGACGGCGATGCGCGCCGCGAGGCCCTTGCGATCGTGGATCGGGAACGGCTGCGCTTCCCAGTGCTGCAGGTCGGCGGCGCGCACCGGATCGGCGAAGCGCTCGAGCACGAAGTGGCGGACGGCATCGCGCTCCGCCTGCGACATCGGCGCGTCGGCGTCGGCGACCGACGCGAGCAGGTAGTAGATGCGCCGCGGCAGCGAGGCGCGGGCGAAGGCGTCGCGGGCGGCGTCGTTCCAGGCGCTCTGTGCGCGCTGCTGCGCGCCGAGCGCGCGCGCGAACGGACCGATCGCCCGGTAGGCGATCGTGAAGCCGAGCAGTCCGGCGGCCACGGTGACCATGCCGCCCGGGTCGGCGAGGCGCAGGAAGCGGACGAAGCCGCCGCTGCCGGCGAAGACGAGCAGTGCGAGGCCGCCGAAGAGGCGGACACCCCAATGCTGCAGCGCGGAACCGGTCGGCATCGGCACGGGAGGCTAGCGGGAGCAGTCGGGCGGTTCGACGCGGCCCTGCGTCCCCGCCGTCCCTACGGAGTGGTGCGGCTTTGCCTCGTCGCGCACGCTTCGTATCCTCCGCGCTCCCCCAACCTGGACTCCACCATGCGTACCCTGCTCCTGCCCCTGTTCTTCCTCGTCGCCGGTGGCCTCGCGTCCTGCGCGTCGACCGGCGCCTGCTGCGATGCGGACAACGCCCCGCAGACGGTCGTCGACAACGTCGCCAAGGCCAACCCGGCGGTCGCGCGCCTGACCATCCACTGCCCGGACGACGGCGCCATGAAGGTCTGCGCCAGCACCGCCGCGGACAAGGTCGGCGCGGCCTCGGACCCCGAGGACAAGAAGGCGCTCGAGACCGGCCAGGAAGTCGTGCTCGAGGAGAAGGGCGCGCTCGACGTCACGCTGCCGATCTGCATGAAGGACGGCAAGGCGACGGCGGTCTGCGGCGTCACGATCAAGACCGACGGCATGAGCCGCGAGCAGGCGATCGCCAAGGCGAAGGAGATCGCCAAGGCCGTCGACACCGGCCTCGGCGGCACGTGCGGCGAATGCTGCGACGACGACGACGACGACGACGACGACGACAAGGAGAGCGAGGCTGGCTGCTGCAGCGACACGGCGGAGAAGGCCGCCGGTGGCGCGTGCTGCAGCGACAAGGGCGCGAAGGCCGCCGCCGCGAAGCCGGCCGGCGGTTCGTGCTGCTGCTCGAAGAAGTGAGTGCGACGCGGCGCGCCGGGGGATCCGGCGGCGC
>JBEITC010000404.1:0-3822 GCA_040375075.1 Planctomycetota bacterium
CCGCGCGCGCCGACGAGGCCATCCGGCCCGCGTAATTCCGGCGCCTCGACGCGATTCTCCGATACCCGCACCGATGACCGACCGCCCTGCCCTGCACGTCGCCGAGTTCCACGGCGACGGCATCTCCGCCGAACTGTCCCAGAGCGTGCACACCGTCGCCGCGGCGCTGCCGCTCGACGTGCGCTTCCACGCCGTCGACCTGACGCTCGAGTCGCGCCGCAAGGACGCCAACGGCTGCTACGACGCCGCGATGGCGGCGATGAAGCAGCACGGCCTCGCGCTCAAGCATCCGACGGTGACGGAGAAGGAGAGCCCGAACAAGGTCCTGCGCGAGCGCTGCGACTTCTCGGTGATCCACCGCCCGGTCGCCACCCTGCCGGGCGTCAAGACGCGCCACGACGGCAAGGTCGACCTGCACGTCATCCGCGTCGCCACCGGCGGCACCTACGACGACCCGGGCCGCCGCATCGGCGCCGACGTCGCCGTGTCGATGCGCGTGATCGAACGCCGGCCGTCGCGCGAAGCCGCGCTGTACGCGTTCCGGCTGGCGCAGGGCCTCGGCGCCAGCGTCTGCAGCACCAGCAAGTACACGATCCAGCGCGCGACCGACGGCCTGTTCGAGGAAGTCGTCGCCGGCGTCGCCAAGCAGTTCCCCGGCGTGCCCCACCACGCCGAGCTGTTCGACTCGCTGCTCTACAAGCTGATCCTCAAGCCCGAGAACTACCGCGTCATCGTCACGCCGAACGAGTACGGCGACTTCCTGTCGGACGCGGCCTGCGGCCTGATCGGCAGCCTCGGCCTCGGCGCGAGCGCCAACTTCGGCTTCGACGACGCCGGCAACGTGCGCTACGCGATGTTCGATCCGGCGGGCGGCACGGCGCCGGACATCGCCGGCAAGGGCATCTGCAACCCGTCGGCGTCGATCCTCGCGTTCGCGATGCTGCTGAGCCACGCCGGCCGCCGCGACCTCGGCGACGCCGTCGACGCCGCCGTGCGCGGCGCCATCGCCGCCGGCGAATCGACGCGCGACCTCGGCGGCCCGCTCGACACCAAGGGCTTCACCGCGGCCGTCTGCCGCCGCCTCGCGCCCGCCATCGCGGCGCGCTGAGCACCCTCAGCGGTATCGCGGCAGCGGTATAGAGGCAGTGGTATAGAGGCAGTGGTATCGCTGCAGTGGTATCGCTGCAGCGGTATCGCGGCAGCGGTATCGCGGCAGTGGCGCCGCCTCAGTTGCGCGGCCGGAACAGCCGGTCGGCGAACTTGCTGTCGCGGTGCTTGTCCGCGACCTTGCGCGTCCAGCGCATCGCTTCGGCGACGGGCACCAGCACCGCGCCTTCGGGCACCGGCAGCCAGATCGCCTGGCCTTCGTGCGCCGCGACCTCCTTGTCGAAGTCGGCGGCCGTCTCCGCCGCAGCGAGTCGCGTCAGCAGCTTCATGTCCAGCAGCGCAGCGCCGGCACTGACGAACTGCTTGCTGCGACCGAGCAGGTCGTCGGTGCTGACCTCGAAGAGGTCCGCCAGCGCGACGAGGTCCTCGCCGGTCGGGAAGCGGCTGCCGCTCTCCCAGCGGGACACGGCCGATTCATGGCAGCCAAGGCGCTTGGCCACGTGGTCTTGCGTGAAGCCGCGCCGGGCTCGCAGCTCGCGCAGGCGCGCCGCAAGGTGCAGGGCCATCGGCCGGGGTGCTTGTTCTTCTGGTTGCTCGCTCAAGGTTTAGGTGCGGGTTCTGGTCCGCCCTCCAATGGCGACCATGTTGGCCTTGCGGCAAGTCGTCGGAAGTAGCTGATCTCCCTAAGGGACGGTGCGCTCACAGGCGGAGTTACCGACGTCCGCCACGCGCTACAGCAGACCCCAGGCTTGACGTTTCGTCAAGTTTCTGCTCAATCTGGCGAGCTCACCCAGGCACCGCACCATGGAAATCAATCCGCACACCCTCCTCCCGATCGCCTACCACGCCGCACGGCAGGTCGTCCGCAGCCGCGTCCTGGCCGAAGAAGCCGGCGAACGCGCCCTGCACGAACTGACGCTCGCGATGCTGCAGGGCGAACCGCCGGAACACCCCAAGGCCTGGCTGCGCCAGGTCGCGCGTCGGGCGGCCTGCGCCCTGCTGCGTTCGGAGTGGGGCCGGACGCGCGCCATCGAGCAGGCGGCGCTGCAGAACCAACCCCAACCCGAGCCGCACGCAGCGCCGACCGACCTCGGTCGCGTCCGCGAAGCGCTCGAAGGCGCCCTGTCGCCGCGCCAGCGCGACGCCTTGCGGGCCGCGCACAGCTGCAACGGCACGCGCGCCGCCGCCCGCAGTTGCGGCATGCAGCCGCGCGACTTCCGCCGCTCGCTGCTCGCCATCACCCGCAAGGCGCGCGCCATCGGCGTCGACGAGTTGCTGGCGGTGGCCCGCCGCAACGGACTCTGCTGATCGGCGGGCACGGTCTGGCGTCCAGGCCGCCGCGCGGCGATCCTGGGGCCGATGACCACCTCGCTCGCCGTGATCGTTCCGGTCGCCGCCGCGCTCGCCGCGGCCTTCCTCGCTGCGCCGCAGGACCCGCAGCCCGGCTACCGCGACACGCCGCGCCTGCCCGACGGCTGGCGCGTGCACGACGCCGACCGCCCGCGCCCGCCGGTCGTCGAACCCGGCCCCGCCGGCGCGCCGGTGCCGCCGCCGAAGGACGCCACCGTGCTGTTCGACGGCACGAGCCTCGCCAGCTGGACCGGCCGCGACGACAAGGCGCAGTGGCTGATCGCCGATGGCGCCATGCAGGTCAACGGCACCGGCGACATCCAGACGCGCGGCGAGTTCGGCGACTGCCAACTGCACGTCGAATGGTGCGCGCCGTCGCCGACGAAGGGCGACAGCCAGGGCCGCGGCAACAGCGGCGTGTTCCTGTTCGGCCGCTACGAAGTCCAGGTGCTCGACAGCTACCAGAACCCGACCTACGCCGACGGCCAGGCGGCCTCGCTCTACGGCCAGAAGCCGCCGCTGGTCAACGCCTGCCGCAAGCCGGGCGAGTGGCAGACGTACGACATCTTCTTCCGCGCGCCGCGCTTTGGCGCCGACGGCGGCGTGACCTCGCCGGCGCGCGTCACCGTCGTGCACAACGGCATCGTCGTGCAGCTCGACGAGGCGATGATCGGCGGGTCGACGCACCGCGCGGTCGGCAAGTACGCGCCGCACGGCGACAAGGGCCCGATCCGCCTGCAGGACCACGGCGACCCGGTGCGCTTCCGCAACCTGTGGATCCGGCCGCTCGACACGACGCGGCCCGCGCCCGCCGGCAAGTGAGCTAGCGCGTCGCGTCGGGCGGCAGCTCGAGCCGCCCATGGCCGAGCCAGCGGCGCACGCGCTGCAGCTCGGCGAAGTCCGGCCGGTGCACGTGCATCGGCACGCGCTGCAACCGCGCGTCGTCGCGCGCGAACGGCGGCGCGGGATCGGCGGCGAGCAACTCCGGCAGCGTGCGCACCGGCACGGCGACGAACACGCGCTCGGGTGTGCCGAAGTCGCGCCAATAGCCCTGCAGCCGCTCGTTGGTCTCGCCGAGCAGGCGCTGCCAGTTCTGCATCCGCAGGCGCGCGCCGTAGCGCGACTTGCCGCGGGTCTTGCGATGCAGCGGCTGCGCCTTGCCGTGGCCACGCACGACGTAGCGGCGGATCGCCTTGTGGTGCAGCAGCGCGTCGCCGTCCCAATAGCCGACCGCCATCGCGCCGGCCTGCAGCAGCAACAGCACGCTGCGCTCGGGCTGGCCCGGCAGGCGGCCGGCGTAGTCGGCGAGCGCTTCGCCGGCAGCGGCCTGCGGCGCCAGCAGCGGCAACCGCAGCCGCGCGCCCG
>JBEITC010000053.1:0-13707 GCA_040375075.1 Planctomycetota bacterium
CCCGCCCCGCCCCCCCCCCCTCCTCCCAACCCCTCCACGCCCACCCCGCCGCCTCCTCCCGTCCATGCCACTCCCGCTTGGAGCGTCGTGCGCCAGCACCCGCTACCCTCCCGCGCATGGCTGACCGTCGCTCGCTCGCTGCGCGCTTCCTCGCTACCGCCGCGCTCCACACGAGCTCCGCGCTGCTGCTCGCCCTTCCGCTCGCCGCGCAACAGCGTCTCGAACTCGCTGCCAAGCAAGCAAGCCACGCGCGCATGGTGAAGGAACTCTCCGCGATCGCCGAGCGCAGCGTGCGCGACCACAAGTACCACGGCGACGAAGCGGCGAAGGCGCTGTGGACGGAGATGGCGCAGCTCGGCGACAAGGCGCCGTGGAAGCTGCGGCTCGACGGCGCGCTGGCGCACCTGCGCCTTGGCGCGACGCGCGAAGGCATCGCCATCCTGCAGGCCGCTGACGACGCGCTGGCCGGAAAGCGCATCGACGGCGACGTCGACGCGCGCAACAGCGTGCGCTTCTACCTCGGCATGGCGTGGCTGCGCCTCGCCGAGAACGAGAACTGCTGCGCCCGCAACGCGCCGGAGAGCTGCATCCTGCCGCTGCGCGACGCGGCGTTGCACACCGGCGCGCCGGAGGGCGCGACCAACGCGATCCCGTGGTTCGAGGCGGTGATCGCCGACACGCCGAAGGGCGACTACTGGCACCTCTCGGCGATCTGGCTGCTCAACCTCGCGCACATGGCGCTGGACCAGTGGCCGGCCGGCGTGCCGGCGGCGCACCGCCTGCCGGCCAGCACGTTCGCGTCGTCGACGCCGTTCCCGCGCTTTGCCAACGTCGCCGGCCGCGTCGGCCTCGACACGTTCGGCATGCTCGGCGGCGTCATCGTCGACGACTTCGACGGCGACCTCGACCTCGACATGATGGTCTCGCTGTGGAGCGCGTCGGGCCAGCTGCGCTACCTGCGCAACGACGGCGATGGCCGCTTCACCGACCGCACCGACGCCGCCGGCCTGCGCGGCGTCACCAGCGGCATCAACCTGATCCAGGCCGACTACGACGACGACGGCGACCTCGACGCGTTCGTGAGCCGTGGCGCGTGGCTGTACGACGGCGGCCGCCACCCCAACTCGCTGCTGCAGAACCAGGGCGACGGCACGTTCCTCGACGTGACCTTCGCGGCCGGCCTCGGCGAGGTCCACTTCCCGACGTCGACCGCCGATTGGGGCGACGTCGACGGCGACGGCGACCTCGATCTGTACGTCGGCAACGAGGCGTCGGCGAAGATCGCCTCGCCGTGCCAGCTGTTCCGCAACGAAGGCGACGGCACGTTCTTCGACATCGCCGAGCGCGCCGGCGTGACCAACGGCGGCTACACCAAGGGCATCGCGTTCGGCGACTACGACGACGACGGCAAGCTCGACCTCTACGTCAGCAACCTGCACGAGCCCAACCGCCTGTACCGCAACGCCGGCAACGGCCGCTTCGTCGACATGGCGCCGAAGCTCGGCATGCACGAGCCGATCGAGAGCTTCGGCGCGTGGTTCTGGGACGTCGACAACGACGGCGCGCTCGACCTGTTCTGCGCCGCCTACAGCACCGGCATCGGCGACATCGCTGCCTCGCACCTCGGCGTCCAGCGCCCGCACCCCGACCGCATGCGGCTGTGGCGCGGCGACGGCAAGGGCGGCTTCACCGAGGTCGGCAAGGCCATGGGCCTCGACGTGCCGGCGCTGCCGATGGGCGCCAACTTCGGCGACCTCGACAACGACGGCTTCCTCGACGTCCACCTCGGCACCGGGGATCCGTACTACTACTCGCTGATGCCGAACCTCGTGTTCCGCAACGACGGCGGCACGCGCTTCGTCGACGTCACCATGGCCGGCGGCTTCGGCCACCTGCAGAAGGGCCACGGCTGCGCCTTCGCCGACCTCGACGCCGACGGCGACCTCGACCTGTTCAGCATCCAGGGCGGCGCCTACCCGGGCGACGCCGCGCACGACGCGCTGTACGAGAACCCGGGCTTCGGCAACCACTGGCTGTGCGTGCGCGCCGAAGGCCGCGACAGCAACCGCTCGGCGATCGGCGCGCGCCTGCGCGTCGTGTTCGACGAGGCGGGCGTCGAGCGCTCGGTCTGGCGCGACGTCGGCAGCGGCGGGTGCTTCGGCGCCAACCCGCTGCGCCAACACCTCGGCCTCGGCAAGGCGACGGCCGTCAAGCGCCTGGAGATCCGCTGGCCGAAGTCCGGCGCGACGCAGACGCTGCGCGACCTGCCGGTCGACTGCACGATCCGCGTCGTCGAGGGCCAGGACGGCTTCGCCAAGGTCGAGCTGCCGCGCACCAAGCTAGGCGGCGCGAAGTGATCGACGCGCGCGCCGCGGCGGCGGCGCAGCGCTAGCGCGCGCCGACCGCGGCCTTCTGCGCCAGCACGCGCTCGTACACCGCGGTCGCGTCGCGGATGTGCCGCTCGAACGAGTAGCGCTCGCCCACCGCGCGCGCCGCTGCACGCTTCGCCTCGCGGCCAGCCGGCGCGAGCAGCAGTTCGACGCCGCGCGCGATGCCGTCGACGTCCTCGGGCGCGTCGACGACGCAGCCCGACACGCCTTCCTCGACCAGCTCGGCGCCACCGCCCAACCGCGTGGTCACCACCGGCACGCCGCTGGCGAGCGCTTCGAGGTGCACGTTGCCGAACGGCTCGTACATGGTCGGGAAGACGAACACGTCGGCGGCGGCGTAGTAGCCGGTGACGTCCGGCTGCGGGCCGCAGAAGACGATGCGCTTGTCGCCGGGCATGTCCGCCGGCACGACGGCCTTGCCGCGCCCGACCACCAGCACGGTCAGCGGCCCGCGCACGCGCGCGACCGCCTGCAGCAGCGGCTGCACGCCCTTGCGCTCGAAGCCCGAGCCGACGAACAAGGCGACGCGCTCGTCTTGGCCGATGCCGTGCCGCGCGCGCACCTCAGCGCCCTTGCTCGCGCGGTTGCGCGGGTGGAAGGCCTCGACGTCGACGCCGTTGTAGACCACGTCGATGTCCGCCGCCGGCACCCCGTAGGCGTCCATCAGGTTGCGTTTGACGAACTCGCTGATCGCCATCACCCGCACGTAGCGCCGACCGCGCAGGATGCGCCGCTCCAGCCAGACGTTGAGCCAGTTGTGCGGATTGATCACCGTGCGCAGGCGCGTGAGCCAGCCAGCGCGCCGCCAGCGCTGCCGCAGCCACTCGACATGGCACCCGTCGCCGGCGCGGTAGACGTCCTGCGCGAACGTCTTGGCGTGCGACTGCACGATGTCGTGCGATGCGCCGCGCAGCGCCCGCTTGGCGCCGAGCGCGAACGACAGGTCGCGGACGAAGGAGTTGAACGTCCAGCACGGCACCCGGTGCACCTGGATCAGGCCGTCGGGGTCGGCGGCGTCCCACGCGGCGGCGTAGACGTGCACCTGGTGGCCGTTGCGCGCCATGTGCGTCGCCAGCCCGTGCAGGTACTTCTCGGCGCCGCCGTGGAAGCTGTACTTCTTGCGCAGGAAGGCGATGTTCATCCGGCCGCTGACGCAGAGATACCCGCTGGCGCCGCGCGCCACCAACGACAAGTGCCGTCGCGGAGCCGCGCGTGCTACCTTGCGCGCATGGCCGACGCCGCCCCGAAGGGCATCACCTTCCAGCCGGACATCTACCCGAAGGTCCTCTCCCTGCTGCCGCCGCCGCCCGCGCGCATCCTCGACGTCGGCGCCGGCGAGGGCTACTTCTGCCAGCTGCTGAAGGAGCGCGGCTACCAGGTCGAGGCCTGCGACTACCTCGCCGAGAACTTCAAGCTGGCCGGCGTGCCGTTCCACAAGGCCGACCTCAACCAGTCGATCCCGCTGCCCGACGACACCTACGACGCCGTCGTCACCATCGAGGTGCTCGAGCACCTCGAGAACCACTTCCGCTTCACCAGCGAGCTGCTGCGCATCACGAAGCCCGGCGGGATGCTCGTGCTGACCACGCCGAACGTGCTCAGCATCCCGTCGCGCTGGCACTTCTTCCTCTACGGCTACACGGACTGCGCGCCGCGGCCGCTCGACCCCAACCGGGCCGAGTACTACATGCAGCACATCAACCCGATCAGCGTGCCGGAGATCCTGTTCCTGCTGGAACGTTTCGGCGGCGAGATGGTCGACCTGTGCGCCAACCGCGTGCGCAAGAGCGCGATGGTCTGGTACCTGCTGCTCTACCCGATCTTCGCGCTCGCCATCCGGCTCAAGCTGCTGCGCAAGAAGTACGCGCGCCTGCACGACGTCTACCGCCGCCACATCCACTGGGTGCTGTCGCGCGCCAACCTGCTCGGCCGCATCACCATCGCCGTCGGTCGCAAGAAGGCCCGCGCGCGCTGACGGCAGCGCGGTCGCCGTGGCGCGTCCGCGCCATCCGCCGCGGTCAGGAAGCGTGCGCAGCGGTCCCGTGCCACCCAGGACCCGCTTCCGCCTGCCCCCCGTGTGAGGTACTGCGCCGGCGGAGCTCGTGGCGTCCCGATGCGCAGCCGACGACGTACGCGCGACGGCCCCGCGCGCGACCGCCACGTCGCCGACGTGGCTGGTCAGCGATCGCGCAGCGCGCGCAGGCGCAACTCGACGCGTTCCAGGAAGGTCGCCGCGAGTCGGCCAGCGTCGAAGACGCCGAGTTCGGCCGCCACGCGCTGGATGTGCGCCTCGGCAGCCTGCGCATCGCCCGCGACGAGCGCCACCCCGATGGCAGCGCCGACGACTTCGGCGAAGCCGAGGGCGGCCTCGGCCGGGTCGACCGGTGGGAGCCCGGTCTGCGCGGCAGCCGGGAGCGCCGCGAAGCCGCGCGTCAGCCCGAGCCGGAAGATGGCGTTGGAGACGTCGACCTGCACGTCGGGCCGCGCGCCGATGGGCACGGCGCGCCACGAGGCGAGCAACGTCGCGAGCGCGCCCGACGCGAGGCCATCACACGCCTCGCGCAGCGCGGCGTCGTCGATGCGCATCGCGAGCCAATCGCGCATGGCGGGCACGAGGCCGCCGTTCGCGGCGAGGCGCAGGAGGTTGGGCACGCTTCCCGCGAAGTTGCGCAGCATGCCGTCGAGCGTGACCGGCTTGAGGTGCCGGCCGCGGGCCGTGCCGGTGGCCGTGCAGGTCACGCCGGCGCGCTCGAGGCGCAGCGTGAGGTCGAGGTCTTCCCAGCCCCATCCGCGGTAGCCGCGGTCGAAGCGGAGGTCGTACCGCTCGAGGAGCGCGCGCTTCACCGACCAGTTGTCGGTGTACCACTGGGTCCAATCGACCGGGCCGGTGAGTCCGGTCATGCGCGGATTGGCGCGTGCGCCGAGGATCTCGCCGAGCACGCCGGCGTCGACGCCCCATTCCAGGTCGCCGAGGTGCGTGGCCCCTTCGTGCGGATGCGCCGCGTGGAAGGCGACGTGCTCCGCGACGAACGACGGCCCGGGGACGATGTCGCTGTCGCACACGATCACCAGCGCACCGCGCGCGGCGTCGATGCCGGTGTCGACCGCGCCGGCGCGGCCTTCGTTGTCCTGGCGGATCCACCGGAAGCGCGCGTCGTAGCCGGCGCGCAGGTCGATGGCCGGCGACGAACCGTCGTCCACCACCACCACCTCGAAGTCCGGGTGGGTCTGCGCAGCGAAGCCATCGAGCACGGGCCGCAGCAGGTCCAGCCGGTTGAAGGCGGGAACGACGACGCTGACGGCCCGGGTCGCCGTGCGACCCCGGTTTGCCCACGACGCGATGTCGCGCAGCATCGGAAGGCCAGCGACCGCCGGAGACGGGGCTGCCGCCGCCGCCGCCTCGTCGAGGATGAGGACGGCGTCGGACGGCGCACCGAGCACCGTGCTCGCGCTCGCGCCCGCGTCCGCGACTTCGATCTCGACGTCGAGCGTGCGCTCGGCGCCATGGAGCGCCTCGAAGTGCGTTGCCAGCGCGCCGGTATCCGGGCCGGGTTCGTTGGCGCCGTGCAGCAGGACGAGGGCCGTGTGCGTGTCGACCATCGGCGCTGTGCGCGCGAGCAGCCGGGGCACCGCGTCCGGCCGATTCCAATCCGCGCGGACGAACACGCGGGCGCGGCGCACGACCTCGTCGCGCTGGCGGAGCCACTCTGCGAGCGGCACCGCGACGACGGGCTCGGGGACCCGCCCCATCGGCACGGCGCGCACGAGCGCCCGCAGCGGCTCCGCCGCAGCGTCGTCGAGCGCATCGATCGCCGTGCGCCGGAACGCGAGGGTTGCGAGCGTGAAGCTGCCCGGATCGCGCTGCGGCGCGAAGTTGCCGTCCGCATCGACCGTCACCAGCTCGCCGCGCACGCCTTGGTGTTCCGGATGGGCGTCGAGGTGGCGCGCCACGTGCCGGAGGCGGTTGGCGAGCATGCGCACGCCGGGCTGGTGGAGCGCGACGTAGGGCGTGGTCGCCGCTGCGAACGCGCGACGCCACGACGCGCTCGGGGTTGGCGCGTCCGCGCGCACGATCGTGGCGTCGTCGAGCGCGAGGCCCGCGGTCGTCCGGTCCAAGACGACGAGCCGCGCATTCGCGCCGCGCTGGGCGCGCAGGTCGTCGCGCAGCGCCGCGAGATGGACCCGATCGGCGTCGCCGATGGGCACCACGACCGCGACCTCCGCCTGTGCGGGCGCCGGCGCGGCGCGCACGGCCCCGGCGGCGGCGCCGGCGGGCCGGTAGCGCGCGAGTTCGCACAGCTCCTCGTACAGCGCGACCGCCTCGTCCGGCATCGGGATCGGCAGCGGCGGCCGCGCGAGCGTCTCGTCCGGGAAGCCGCGGTCGACGCGCGCCTCGACGAGCGCCTCGATCTGGTCGAGCCCCGCCGACGTCAGCACCTGATCGAAGTGCAGGAACAACCAATCGCCGGTGTGGCGGTGCCGCCGCAGCACGTGGCGGTACGTCGCGCACCAGATCCCCATCGCCCGCTCGAGCGACATCTCGACGCCGTGCAGGTACTTCGCGGCGCGGACCTCCTCGACGATGCTCGCCGCCGTGAGCGTCGGATGGCGGAACACGGTGAGGAACGCCGCGTCGCCGAGGTGCGGCCGCCACGCCGGCAGCGTGTAGCAGAAGCGCGGGTCCTTGTAGCAATACGGGCGCTGGGCCACGAGCGCGGCCATGCGCGCGTCGAAGCGGGGATCGTGGGCGATCGGCGCGTCGAGGCTGAGGGCCGCCAGCCAGCGCTGGTTCTCGCCGAGGCGCTCGCTCGGCGCGACGAGCGGCGCGAGCAGCTCTTCGTTGAGCCCGTTGATCTCGGGCCCTTCGAAGAAGCCCTTCGGATTGGCGGCGCGCGCCGGCCAGAGCTCGCGCCCCATGAACGCACCGCTCTTCGCGAGCGTGCCCGCGAGCATGCTCGTGCCGCTGCGGCCGGAGCCCATCACGAGGCAGCTACGCACGGGCAACCTTCTTGCCGAACCACGCGATCTTGCCGACGGCGCCGAGCGGCGCGAGCCGGCCCGCGGTCACCAGTTCGGCGACGACGCGGGCGATGTCGGGGAAGTCCACGTCGTCGAAGCAGACGACGGCGTCGGCCGCGAGCACGGGGAACCACGCCTCGATGTCGGCGCGCACCGCCGCCTCGCGGTGGTCGCCGTCGACGAAGAGCAGGCCGACCTCGGGCCCCGGCCAGACGGTCGCGATGCCGCGCGAGTCGAGCGTCACCACGCTGACCTGCTCGCCGACGCCGGCGCGCGCGAGGTTGGCGTAGAGGTGCGCTTGGTCCTTGCGGCCGAAGGTCCCGCCGCGCGGCCCGACGAACTCGGTGTGGGGATCGAAGGTGTAGACCTGCGCGCCGCCGCCGCTGCGCGCGCCCAGCGCCAACGCCACCGTCGAACGCCCGCGGTAGTTGCCGATCTCGACGATCGCGCGCGCGCTCGGCACGGCCGCGGCGAGGCCGGCGAGCGCGTGCGCCTCCGCGGCCGCGAGCCAACCCTCGACGGTGTCGACGATCTCCAGGCCGGGGATCGACGCGTGCGGGTCGCTGCCTGGCGCGGCCGTCACTGCGACCGCCCCTGCGCGGCGTCATCGCGTTCGCACACGCCGTCGCCGGCGCGCGCGACGAAGACCAGGGCAAGGCGCGCAGCGATCATTCGAGCTCCAGTTCGCCCCAGATGGCGGTGTGGTCGGAGAAGTCCATGGGATCCCGCGCGGCGGCCGATGATCCGGCCCTCGCGCCAGCGACGGTTGCTGTAGAGGGGGCCGGTGGGAAGTTCAAGCTGCGGTCCTGGGCCGCGCGCGGCAGCGGCGCCGAGGCCGAGGACGAGCGCGGACCGGCGACGCTGCGCACGCAGAGATCGACCAGCGCCGCGAAGCCGCCGTAGTTCATGCGCTGGACGTCGAAGGGCATCGCATCCGGCGTGCACAGCGCGTGGATGCGCGGATCGGCCGCGACCTTCTTGTTCACCGCGTCGCGGTGCCGGCGGGACTTGCAGGGGATGAACGAGAAGCACACGGTCTCGCCGCGTTTCCTGCGCGTCACCTTGGGCAAGGTCGAGACCCTGTCCTTGCTGAGCAGGTCGTCGCCGACGGCTTCGACGTAGCCGGGCATGGCGGGCCCAGGGGTTGGCGGTGCCGGGACGCGCGCGGATTCTCGCGCAGCGCGGTCGGCGTGGCGAGATCTCGGCAACCCTTGGGTGCGTGGGCCTCACGGCCGCGTGCCCGGCGCCGACCGCCAAAGCAGCGACGGGACCAGCGCTGGCGCGCGCTTCGCTCAACCTGCGCGCCCTGCCGCAGACGCGGGTCGTTGCGCGGCGCAACGTGCCATCCCGCGCAACTCCGCGGGATGGCGTCGGCGCAACCTCGCAAGCCCGCGACACCTCCCCTGCACACGCACGGCCAGGCGGGACCGGCGGCCGCGGTCGTTCGCCCTACGCCGATGCACTCAGCGCACCACGCTCGGACTCGGATTGCTGACCGCGAGCACGCCCGTCGGGTCGAGATCCGCGCTCTGCCACACGAACTCGAAGCCGCGCAGCAACGGGTTGTTCGGCACGCTCTTGGTCACGGTGAACGCTCCGCTCGCCGGCGTGATGCCGGCCCCCTCGACGATCCAGCCGCCCGCATCGAGCCAGACCGGGTCGGGCAGCGACGCAAGGGTCGACGGCGTGGCGCGCAGGCTGACGAACATCGCGCACAGGAACCCCGCCGGGCCCGTGCGCTGGGCCGTCACCACGCCGCCGAGCGGCGCGCTGTCAGCCAGCAACGCCGGCATCGGCGGACGCGTCAGGCTCACGCCCGTCGGCTGGCCCGCGACGTTCATCGCCGGCGCGATGCGCGCGACGCCAGTGCCCGTGACGGCCGGATACTGCGGCTGCGCCGGATGCGTGCCGCCGAGGATCGAGTGGTTCGCAAGGCCCATCGCGCGCAGCGACCCGCCGTTCAGCACGATCGCCGCGGCGCCGGCAAGGTAGATCGGAAAGCCGGAGTACACGATGCCAGCGCCGTTGCCGCCCCTTGCGGAACTGCGGACATACTGGACGACGCTCGTCGTGGCCGTCATTGCCGGCATGCCCGACGGGCCGCCGGCCTTGTTCATGAAGAAGGCGCTTTCGCCGAGAAGGGCGCAGTTCTCGAACACCACGCTGCTGCTGGTCACCACGCAGGCCGGCGCGTAGGCAGCGCCCAGCACCGTGACGTTGCGCACCGTGACCTGCTGGCACCCATTGACTACGAGGCCGGACTGGCCCCAGCCGTGACTTTGCATCGTCTGCCCGACGGCATCCAACGTCACCGGACCGGCCGCGTTCGTCAGACTGACGTTGTTGCCGTAACCGCCGAGCACGAACCCGCGGACGAAGACCCGTTGCTGCGCCTGCGTGTTCCGGACGACCAGCGACCCCTGGATCGTGAACGACGAGTCCGCCACCACCGTGACGCCCTTGCCGTCGATCGTGACCGGCGCATACAGGCCGGGCCGCACCACCAGCACGCTGCCGTCCGGCGCCGCGAGCACCGCGGCCTGCACGTCGACGAAGTTCGTGCCGGGGCCATTGGCGGCGTCCACGACGACGATGGGCCCGCCTTGCGCGAGCGCTGATGCCACGAGCAGGACGGCGGAAAGAAGATGCATCATGTGGGGCCTTGGCGCGTCGTCGCGCGTGGCGGCGCATGAGAGATGCGGATCGACAGACCGTCAAGCAGCGGTGGCGCGGAGCGATGCGCGCTCGGACATCGTTGTTCGAGCGGCGCGTGGTCGCGGCTGCACGAGCACGGCCGGCGCGCGGCGAGTCGGACGCTCGCGCAGCGGGCTGGGACCTGAGGCGACCCCCAGCAGCCCGCCCACGGCGCGCGTCCCCTTCCGCCCGATCCCAAGCACGCGCGCGCGGCGATGCCACGGCCCCATGCCGCCGCGAGCACGCGCCGCCAGGACGCGCCGCGGGCCCGCGCACTGCGGGCAGAGCAACACGTCGACGCCGCGTCCCGAACTGCGCGTTACGGCGCAAGCGCCCGCGGCTATCGTGCGCCGCCATGGCACCAGCAAGCACGCGGGCGATCCTCGCCGTCGGCGCGTTGACCATCCTCACCGCCACCTTGCCAGCCCAGGGCAAGGCCGCCGGAGTGAACGAACTGGTGGGCCGCATCGCGTCCTCCACTGGCGCCGCACGCGACCTCGCCGCCCAGGAACTCGCTGCCCTCGGCGCCAAGGCGGTGCCCGGCCTGAAGCGCATCCTCGAGGATGGCGACGATGCACAGCGCATCGCTGCGCTGTTCGGCATCGGCGCGATGGGCCGGGCCGCGGAGCCGCTGGCGCCGGCGATGAGCAAGCTCTGGAGACTCGAGCGCTCGAACCTGTCGAATGCGATCGAACACAGCTTCGTCGGACTTGGCGCCGTCGGCGTGCCGGAACTCACCCGCTGCGTCGGTGAGTTCAGCGTCCAGATCGCCGCCTGCCAGGCTCTGCAGAGGATCGGGCCGGCGGCCAAGCCGGCGGTGCCAGCGCTGTGCAAGCTGCTGGCGTCGCGCACGCACGGCGCCCACCGGGCGGCGACGCCGCTCGGCGCGATCCTCGATCCGGCGGCTTTGCCGTTCTTGACGAAGGCCGTGGCCGAAGGCGCCGAGAACCCGCACGGATGCGACTCGACCAAGGTCGCCAACGCCGCCCAGGCGCTCGGCCGCTTCGGCCCCGCGGCATCGGCGGCGGCGCCGGCCCTGGTCAAGGTGATGCAAGCCGAAGGCGACTCCATGATGGCGACGATGAGCGATCGCGCCGCGATGGCGCTCGGCGACATCGGCGTACGCAGCGAGCCGGTGCTCGCCGCGTTGCGCGACGTCGCCAAGAAGCGCACAGGCGACGTGCGGAAGGCTGCGCAAAGCAGCCTCGAGGTGCTCGAGTGCCCGGCCGGGGCGAGCGACGGCGCCATTGCGCGCGCCATCTGCCACGCCAGTTCCGACCTGCGCCTGCTCGGACTGCAGCGCGCCGTCGAACGCGGCAAGGGCGGCGACAAGTTCGTGCGCTCGATCGTCTGGTGCTACGAACACACCGACGACGTCGCCGTGCGCATGGCGGCGATCGCCGCCCTCGGCGCCATCGATGTGGTCGACGAGAACGTCGTCCGAGTTCTCGATGCAGCCTGCAAGCACCCCGATGCGCAGCTCGTCACCGCCGCGCAGGCCGTGCGCGCGAAGATCGGGACCAAGGGCTAGCACGAGCCACGAGCGGCCGCCGGCGATGCGTGGGTTCGCCGCGGCAAGACTGCGGAGAAGTCGGTCGCTGCCGCATGCCACAGCGCCGCACTGCGCCGTGTGGGCAACTGCTCCCACGACATGCCGGTGACGTCCTCGCAGGCGGCGCCCGCCGCCACCGGCCCGCGGCCGCGGCCTCGCCCACCGCCGCCACTCCGCGACGCGGCTCTCGTCGGCAACCGGACGGTCGCCGTCCGGCGGCGCCTGGAGACCTGACGGATGCGGTGCGGCAGTCGTGCCCCCGACGCGCTGAGCGCCCGCGCGATCGCCGCCGGATCGTGGATCGCTGCCAGCACACGCCACCCACCTGCCTGCTTGCTGGCGCGCCCGGTCGCGACGGCGGGAGTCGCGGCCTCGTCGCTCCGGTCGGTCGCGGCGACACGACCCCGTCGTGGTCGAAAGTCACTTCGGGATCTCGAGGGGGCAGAAGCCGCGCTGCGGCTCGATCGCGGAGGCCGAGGTGTTCGGCATCGTCTGCCAGCGGGTGACCCAGTCAGCCCCTGCCCGCCGATAGCGCGCACGCACCGTCCAAAGGTAATCGCCCGGCGGCAGGCTGCTCGCATCGAGCTCGTTGACCGCGAGCCGGGTGAGGAGTTGCACTTGGCGCACGGGCAGACCCTGCTCCGCGGCGTGGATCGCGACCTCGTAGCGCACGTCGCTCGCGCCGGACGGCAGTCTCGGCGTTTGCCAGGTGAGCAACGTCGCGCCGTGGCGCTCGCGCGACGCCATCGTCGACTGACAGGCCGTGACGGCGAGCGCCAGGGCCAGCCACGTCGAGCGCGTCAGGGCGCGCAGGAGCTGGCCGTTCATTGTGCGACCTCCACGAGCAATCGCTCCTCCGCGATGCGCGTGGCGAGCTGCTGGCAAGCCCGGCGGAGTTCTTCGTCGAGCGCCGTCGTGTGGTCGCTCCACTCGACGAGGGATCGCTTCGGTCCACGGTAGAGGAACGCCGCGCGGTGATCTTGGTCGGCGGTCTTCCAATGCGTTTCGACGTGCATCGCGATGGACACCTGCGGATCGAATCCACCGCTTCCGATCAAGCCGTATCCCGTGATGCGCGCGGTCAGGGTCGCGTCTGGCGCCTTGCTGGCTGCAACGCGCACGAGGCCAGGACGAGCGACACGGATCTCCGAGCCGAGTCGCACGTCGAGGTCGTTCGCGAGATCCACACCGAGAAGCGATTGCTCGATGGTGGCGATGCGTCGCCGCACCTCGTCCTTGGGCTTTGACTGGAACGGCCCCATGATCGCGCCTCAGACCGTGCAAACGGTCACCGTGCCAGCACCCAGCGCCATCCACACGAAGATCGAGAGCGGATCTCCCGCCCTGGCGATCGGCTGGGCGAACTGGACGGCGACATTGCCGCCCACCGCCATGCCTCTGGCGGAGCCGTACAGGAAGCCTTCGAGCGGTCCTGAGACGGGGCGCGTGACGGCAGGTGGCGGCACCGGCGCCTCGACGACCACCGCCAGCGACCGCACCTGTTCGCGTCCTGGCGGCGGGTCGACGAGCCTCGGCACAGGCAGATCGGCGCAGCCCGCGCCGGCGAGCAGCCAGGGTATCAGGCGAAGAAGATCACCAAGCCTCATGCCTGCCATTCGACGCGGCTGCCGTCGCGTCGCCATGCGCATTGGAGCCTGTTCGGACCCGCCCAATGTTCGAGCACACCGGACGGCGGCGCGTAGGAAGTTCAAGCACCGGTTCCGGACCACCCGGGACGCACCACCGCGATCCTGCCCCCTGCGCCCGACCCCGTACACCCGGCCGCAACCGCCCGCGCGCACCGATCCCCGGCCCCATTCCACCGCGTTCCCGCCGCGCGAGCACACCGCTCCCTCGCCGCGACCGCCCATCGGCCGCAGCTTCGCCCCACACCGTCACTCCGCAGCGTCCCCTTCGTCGGCAGCGTCCCCTTCCGCAGCCGGCGGTGCCCGGCACCCCGCCGGATCGGCCCCCGCCGCGGTCCGCCCGAGCGCCGCGAGCACCCGCGCGATTGCCGCCGGATCGTGGATCGCCGCCAGCACGCGCCGCGGG